>CAYVJO010000142.1:0-2731 GCA_964451735.1 uncultured Hyphomicrobiaceae bacterium
GCATCGAAAAAATCGAAAGGCTGAAGATCAAACTCATCTAGTTTTTCTGGTCTTAGGGCCTTGGGAATTTTGACTGTTACGTCACCAATCTGGAATTTAGCCCTAAATTGGTTTGGGTCTAGCTTTTCTGGTTCATAAAGGGCCTGGGTAACCGCTTGGGCATATTGCACTAAAGAGTCATACCCTGTTAGCTGCGAAGCTAGGGTTTTGGTAATACCTGATAACCGACGCATCTCATCTCGATTGGCCAATGATAAGGCTTTGGGATTAGCTGAATCTGTTACATCGCAATCTCTAAAAGCTTCGGCAATATCTTGAGCAACCTGGCTCCGAGCAGAGTCTACAAACACCATCGCAGCCCATTGCTGTACACGCCTTTCTTGCATGGTCAAATAGGGGTTGGTTTGAGCCAGTCGGTTTACATAGCTGACTAAGAGCCTGGCGACTCGTTCTATCTCAACTTGTCCTAATTCACGGATGGCCTGGCGAATTAAATAATCGCGAATGTTGCTATCCATTGCATACTGCTCATTACCCACCGGGTGGCACAAATCTGAGAGCAGTAGATCAACCTCTGCCACCCAGGGAACGTGCTTGTCTCGCAAAAACTGATTACGCAGGTAATTGAGTAATTCCGGGGTTAGAACTAAAGGCAATGCGGCGTAGTACAGCAACCATTGGTAAGACGGTGCAAACCGGCGAACGAGCCTTGAAACGTATTGCTCTGCTCGCAGTTCTTGGGCAGCAGATTGGGTAGTAGTCATATCACCTCACCTCCCCTACCGTCTGCCCTGCAGAAAATTGACCCCGAATGATATCAATAATCTGGCTAAAACCTTCCTCATCCATTTGGGCCATGGGCACCATCCTCGCAACAAGCCCCGCTGTTGTATTGCTCCAGCGATTTAGAGGCATCGGGTTTAGCCAACCGATAAGATTTGTGCGTCGTTTCAAGTGAGCTAGAAACATTGTTGTTTCTCTAAAGCGTCGCATCTGGCGCTGTCCCCTAGCAGCACCGGCATCACTCACAATTAAAACGCTGGTGTCACTGTCACAATGCATTAAAGCATGATCGAGTGGTACAGGTTTCGAAAGAGCTGCATCTTCGTACAGATGTGTATCTGGCACATTGTAGAAGTAATAAATCTCTAACTTCTCAAGGGTGCTGTCTTCCTGGGCAGTTTCGACCAAATCACGAGTAAACCGATGCAAGGGCATCATAGAGCCCTCCTGATCAATAAAAAGCATCAAATGAGCGTAGTTTACCTCGCTGCGCCGATACAAGGGGCCTAAAAACACTCCCCGCTTTGCCGCATATTCTACAGTGGCAGATAAATCCAAGACATTCATAGGTCCATCTGACCTAGGGCGACGCAAATACCGCCAGAAATAGCCCATAGACCGACGTGAGATAGGCCAGTATGCCTCCAAGTCTGTAGATATGTCTACTTCCTCCGGAATTGTGGGCGCTCGTATCGGTAGAGGAGCAAGATCAAAGTCTGATTTGGGCTCTGGTGTCGTCTCTACTGGAAGTGGTTGCTTTACAGCCTTGGGAACGTCAGGCGGCGGTGGTGCAACAGGCCACTGAGGTTGAATAGGCTCAATCAGGCGAGACAATGAAGCTCTTTCTCTTGCTGTGGTGTCGCCCTTATCAGCCACATCCTTTTGATAAAAAGGCACTATCTGATCCCATATTTCTCCAAATCTATCCTGCTGAGATCTTGAGTGACACCATATGAGTTGAAGAACCATACGCAAAGTCTGCAGATCTTGATCTGCAGACTCTCTCACTTTTTCAGAATCTTCTCTTGTAGAGCCAGAACTGGTTACAAAGCTAACCGCATCTAAAGCAGCCAGATACTCTCGCATTCCCAGATGAAATTCTTTGCGAATAATCTGGAAAAGCTTTTCAATCAAGGGGTCTGACTGAAATTCACTCATGCGTTAGCCGTATATTTTTGCCAATCAATCTTTAACTTGAACAGTAAGTCTGGAAATGGGATGGTTTCTTCTTCTGCCAGGGCATTTGCCGTATATTTCTTTTCACCAAAGCTCCATAGCGCATGGAGCCAGTCTAAAAATTCACTTGTGCCTGGATTTTTGAAAAGACCTGCCTCGCGACGAATCGATAAAAATTTACTCGCGGCCGCCTCTATCAAATCTTTTTCAGGGGCTGCTTGCCCTTGAGATTTATAGTGTGCTTCGACAATCTGCCTTAACTGATCGGAGTCATCTGGGAAATTTACATAGTGGTAAATGCATCGTCGTAAAAATGGATGAGGTAAATTTCCCTTTTCTTTATTACTTGTAATAATTACAATGGGGCGATGAGTTGCAGTAATAGTTTCGTTTGTTTCGGGAATTTCGAACTCCCAGGGGTCGTCTAGAACCGCTAGCAAATCATTTGGAAAGTCTAAATCGGCTTTATCTATTTCATCAATGAGAACAACTCCAGGACATTCCTCTAGCGAAAATGCCTTTCCTAAAGCACCAAATCGTCGATATGCTTTAGGCTCTGACGGATCTCTTGAGAGGTTTATCTCAGCTTTTTTTGCCTCAACATCATGAAGTCGAAGAATAAAATCAAATTCGTACAATCCATCTTTTGCCCGGCTAGTAGAACGTACATTCCACCGATATAACGGCAGACCTAGTTCATAGGCCACCGTAGCTGCAAGGCGTGTTTTACCACATCCGGCTTCTCCTTCGAGCAGTAGCGGACGACGAAGGT
>CAYVJO010000142.1:2741-7107 GCA_964451735.1 uncultured Hyphomicrobiaceae bacterium
GACGAAGGTATATCGCAAGATTGACAGCCTGTTTAAGCTTTGATTCGACAATATAAGGTTCAGGCTGTTTCGGCGCGTCTACATGACCTTTCACACGACGTTTCTTATCGCTTCCTTGAAAAATATACTGCTTCTTTTGAGATGCCATGATTTTCTAGCCTACCATATTACTCATTTCCGACATTAAGTGACTGTATACAGCATCAGGTTGGCCAGAACTACTTTTGCCATAAATGCTCGATGCCATTCTACCCAGTTTCACAGGGTCTAAACTTGTAGGTGGCCCTGTCAGAGAAGAATGAGATATCAACCAATTTTTGATTTCATCTTTTTGCCACTTAGATAACGGCAGTGGCAACAATTTACGTCCATCGAACTTGCTTTTTGTGCATTGCAATGAGCCAACCACTTCTTTCGGAACTTCCACATCAACGGCCAAAATACCTACCAGTCGAATTAAATCATCAGGATTAAGGGGTTGACAAAGATTATGCCAAAACTCTTTTACAAACCAGTAAATAAATGTGTCACTCGGGGGAATTTCGCATTTTATATGCACCTGCAAAAAGAAAGCCTTGCCGGCATAAAGAGAGTTCCAAATACTCTCATTAATACGCTCGCTATACTCTCCAAGGCTTTCGCCATGATTTCTTTCTAAATTAAATATACTTGCTAGATAGTTAAGAAAGGGCTCTGGTTCAGCCACATCATAGGATCCGAATGTATAGTGCCGTGGGGCAAGATTAAACCGCAACCGATCTAGATGATCCCTAAGAGCATGAATACACCATTCACCACCCATAGAAGCACTTTTCTGCAGAAAAAAAAGTGCGGAACCACCGGTTCCTTCAAACTTATTTAAAACTGGCTCAAAAATCTTCCTTGATTGCCGATAATCAATAAGATGAATTTTACCCTGCCAGTCACTGTCATAAGATCTTAATCTTTGTGAGCCTATTTCCTCTAAATTAGCTACGTTGCTACCATTCAAACCATTTACAGGTTTCACTTCAGGTATTGAGGAAATCTGTGGCTGTGCTTGCAAATCAGTAGATAAAGAGTCCTTAATTTTTTTTATTTCAGACTCTATCTCTTTAATTTCTTCTTCTAGTGAGGATAGCTTCGCCTCTATTACAACATAGTCAGAAGCTGACTGTGTTGTAATAAGGATGTCAGATTCTGCTTCATATTGCTTCAGTTTCAATTGAAACAATCTTTCCTTTGATTTCAACTTTGATTTCAACAAAATCTTAGTACTGTCGCTGTCCACTATCCAATAGTCCTTTAAAAATATCAAAATTTATTCGTCAAAACATGAGGGTTAAATCATTTAAATTGCTCGTAGGCATGACTTCAAATTCAAACCATTAGATAGTCTCTCAGGGGGATACAATTTTTGTTATTTCTTCTTCTAGAGCCATTAATCTCTGTTCAAAAAAGTTGATCTGCTCCTCAATAATAATCTTATCAGCCGCCGCAAGCGCCATGACAAGCTGGTTAGATGCTGCTTCATATTGCTTTATCAAAATCTCTTGTTGCTTTTGCATGCTCTTAAGCTTGATCTGCTTAACTGAAGGTAATTTGCGATTTGGTTGTAAATCAGCAATATCCATTTGAGGACTTTTCTCTTCTTTCAAAGAAGTTCGCTCTCTATTATCGACTTCTTCTTCATTGCCACGTTGCTTACGCCACCAATATACTGGCTCTAACTTTTGCTTTTCTTTAAACTTAATCTGTACTGTTTCTGTAATAGTTGGCATGTCTGGAAAGAGTGGCTGATCCTTTAAGGAATCGAATAATGCTTTAGCAAAACTCCCTGTGCCGATATCTGACTCGTTCGTTGCCACTTCATATTCAGCCGATGCAAACAGAACAAATTGGTCGCCTCGATCGATCTCGCCGCTAGCGGCAAACTTGACTTCGGCTGCTTCTCCCTGGACGGTTTGGAATAATCCTTGATAGTAAGCGTTAGCACAAGCATCAATAAAGAAGGCTTGGTTGTTGAACCCAGCCCCATGGGCAAAGGTACTCAGACCTTCAACCAATGAATTAAAGTTTAAGTTCCACTTGGTGTCATCGTCTGTGTCAGCGAAGAGTAGCCTTCGGGTTAGTGTGTCAGTTTTAGTCACAATACCGTGCCCACTCCAGAAGACATAAAGTAGATCCCCACCCTGACCATACTCATTGGTGAGTTGAGAGCGTATCTTCGCTGAAATCAGATCATGAATAGCAGGTAACGGCTTCAGACCTAGAGCCTCAGCCTCCGATAGCTTCTCACGATTCTCATCCAGCGGAGAGAGAAATAAGTAGATGTGCTCCGGATCTACACCTCTATCTAGTAGCCAGCTCGCAAACTTGAGGGCATCCCCGGAAGGGCCATCTAAATCGTATTCAGGGCCTGCTTGATACTTTTCAATACCTACGATTAAGGCCCGAACCTTAGACGGTTGAACTATAGCAGCACTGGTCATAGTGATAGGTTCTTTAAAGTATCCTCAATGACATCCCAGGTTTCCTCATTGGCCCAGTACGCACTGTGAGCCTCTGGAAAGGGCTGTCTATTATCTACCCTGACATCTGTCAGTTTTCCGGGAAAAACACCTTCAAGATTACCCACGTAACTCAGGAAATCCCTTAAATCATAGATATTGATCCATTTTTCGGGAAAATGTTTTGGCAGTGGGTTACCATACGGCAAAGTCTTCAATGCTCCGATCTCGTAAAAGAAGGGAGCCTGAGAGCCTACTGTGATAAGGCACTTTACCTTATCCTGTAAGTCATGCTCGATTAGTAAATCGACACAGGCAATGCCACCTAAACTATGGGCCATTAAAACTATCGGTGACTCAACTTGGTCGCTTTCAATCTGGCTACGAATAAAGTCCCGAATCTGCTGACCTTTAGCTTGGTAAACCAAAATGTCGCCAGCAAATGGATAGGTTCCATCCATTACTGATCCACGTTTGCGTTTTAGCGCATCAGTCCCCAAGCCAAGGGCAATACCAGTCAGCTGACTTTTGGTCCAATCCAGCAGCACACCTTTAGAAGCCTCATCTTTGGTCAAAGACTTCTGAATTGCATCTACTGCTTGATCTCGTAGATGGTCATGAACCAGTAACCACGGGTAAATCTCACGCTCTTTACAAAGAATGCGAGAGATAGCAACAATCGCCCTTGAGATAGCAGTATAATCTCCGTCTAGGGGTCTAGAAGCCGTTTCTAGCAACCGCGCGTAGGGTTGAGAATCGGCTCCTGTAATTGACTCGCAAGCCAAACCAAAGACGGAGCCGATACTTAACTCATTTAGCTTAGCCTGCAGTTTGTCATCACTCGACAATGCTTCAACTCGGCTTTTAAGTTCTTGTGCAGGTGTCAGTTTGCCCGGGACTGCTCGCTGGGGTTGCAAAGGCCTCAGCCCTAGAAGGCGCATTTCATAGAATGGGTCTTCATACAAGGCTTTCCATAGACGCACACTCTCTTCTTGCGGCGTTAAAGTTTTACCACCTTGAGCCTCTTTATAAGTAGGGATAGAAGCACCATTTGCATTGAGCTTGGCTCCTAACAGATCTCCCCATAGGCACGGGACTAATTCTGCATTGATTTGACGACTTTGGAGTACTTGCCGCATTTGCTGTAATGTTGCATCGTAAGCCTCTTTCCGACCACCTGTTCCATGCACAAAAACTAAATTGACCATTAGCTAGCCTAGAAATCATTCACTGCAGCTACTTCAAGCATTCGTACTCTTGTCAACCTTGCAGAAAATAGCATTACTCCCTAATATATCCGTTATGAAAGCCGTAATGAAGTAAAGTCGTGGCCTAGTTATATTAGCTGACCGAAGTAAGTCAGCGCTGATTGACTGAAAAAAGTTGACTGTAGATGGCTGAGAGCGTTGCTGTGCGGTAGTTTTGGAGATTGAAGGGGTGAAGGGGGAGCTAGCGTTTTAAGCTTAGATACCACTCAAAAGCGTGAACGCTGTGAAAAAACTTCCCCCTCTACAATGCCTTGAACGCTTGGCTGGGTCAATCGGTACCCTGAGCGCATCGTGGCCATCTGACAACCTGTCTCTAGATGGGGGTGGCCTTGCTCCAGCGCGGGGAAGTGAGTCTGACGCGCTGGCTGCCCTATGCCCCATGTCTAGGAATACAGGCGCAAAGCAAACCACCGCGCTTGAGCCGGTGGTTGCACAACAGTCGTCTTAACGCCCACCGTCTATACAAGCCTTTGATTTAGGCAGCGTTAGGGGATTGAAGTGAGGACTGTTTGTACCTGAGCTTGGATACCTCACTCTTTTGGGATGAGTATTGCTTGGTGCGCCTGGCGGTTGTGCACCGAGGCCGGGCGTTGCCCATGGTCTAGCGGG
>CAYVJO010000143.1:0-3901 GCA_964451735.1 uncultured Hyphomicrobiaceae bacterium
TCTCAATGAATTCTGCGCGGTCCGTGTCACTGAGGCGCGGAACGGCGAGCGCGTGTTGCCAGGGCATGTCTATATCGCGCCGGGCAACCAGCATCTTAGGCTCGGGCGCTCTGGCGCAAACTATATATGCCGCGTCGAGGGGAGCGAGCGGGTCAGCGGCCATTGTCCATCTGTTGACGTCTTGTTTCATTCCGTTGCCGAGCATGCTGGGCAGAACGCGATCGGCGTGATTCTAACCGGGATGGGAAAGGATGGAGCGGAGGGCTTGCTCGCCATGAAGAAGGCTGGCGCCAGAACGACCGGACAAAATGAGGCGAGTTGCGTCGTATACGGTATGCCCCGCGTTGCAGCAGAGTACGGCGCCGTCGATGCCGAGTTGCCACTCGATCAAATAGCTGAACATATCCTTCAGCTCTGCGCCGCCAAGGGCGTGCGAACGGTTCGTATCTGATCTGGCCGTAAATAAGACCGAACTGATTAAATTTGCTCGATGCGCGAGATACAGGAATTAATCCGTGCTCACTATGAATGATGTAGGGAAAAGAGTCGGATGCGCTCAATGAGTAACAAAGCCGCTGAACAAAACGTCGATGCCGCACCGTCTGATGTGGCGTGTCCCCAAGACTTCGAGGACAAAGCCGTATTCGAGTTGTTGAGGGACTGGCTTGGGCTATCGGCCGCCCAGAGCCGCGCTCTGACCGCGCTCATGAACGAGATCCGGATGACATCGCAAGATGTCGAGACCAACGTGCACGGTCTCTCCGCACGCTTTCAGCGCATCGCTACGACAACGCGCTTGCAGAGCGAGACAGTACAAGATCTGATGTCCACCGTTCAGTCCGTAACCGTTGACGGAATTTCAATCCCGCTGCCTCAGATTGCCGAAAGTCTTGGAGAGACGCTTTCGGTCCTTGTCGAAAAAATTATCCAGCTCTCCTCGCGCGGGGTAGCGCTTGTTTACGCCTTGGACGATGTGCTGGCTGAAATGAACGCGATGCAAAGCAGCATCAAGAAAATCGAGCGTATAAACAGCCAGACGAACGTCCTTTCACTGAACGCGAAAATCGAGGCCGCGCGGGCTGGAGAAGCAGGGCGAGGATTTGCGGTCGTCGCGTCCGAGGTGGGCGAGCTTTCGCGCTCGGTGAATGGCCTTGCCAGCGATGTCAGGCGTCAGCTCGATTCTATTTCTGGCGGTCTCCAAAAATCTTACGGCCTTCTGCAAGAGATCGCTACGATCGACATGTCCGACGAGAATCTGCGCGCCAACGCCCGCATCAAAACCATGATGCAATGTCTCGTGGACCAGAGCGACCGCTTCGCCAAAGCGTTGCAAGATACTGCCTCTACGACCCAGGATATCGCCAGCAATGTCTCCGAAGCGATAATCGGCATGCAGTTTCAAGACCGTGCAAAACAACGGCTTGAGAACGTCAATGCGGCCTTCGAAATCCTGCTTGGCGCATGTTCCGACTTGCGCGCGGCCTCGCAAAGCCACCTTCCGCCGCTTTTGGCGAAGGATGCGGATCAAGAATGGCTTGAACGGATGATCGGTCAATTCACGCTTGGAGACGTGCGCAAGCGTTTCGTCGAAAGCATTCTTCTGGACGGGAGCGGTGCTGTGTCTCCTGGAGCGGCTGCGTCCGTAAGCGTAGCCGATGACGACGACGTTGAACTCTTTTAATGCTGTGAGGCGGATATGCATGTAGAAACGACGACAGACGGCTCGGCGATATGCTTGCGGCTTTCCGACAAGTTGACCTTCGCCGATCATGCTGCGTTTCGTGACCTTTTGAGAAAGGTTGAGAACAGCGGCGCGCGGAGCTGCGTGTTCGACCTTTCAGGATTGTCCTCAATCGATTCCGCCGGCCTTGGAATGTTCATGATCGCAAAAGATGCGGCCCAGAAACAGGGATGGACACTGATCATTCGAAAGCCCGCAGGGCATGTCAAAGCGCTCTTCGAGCTGGGCCGTTTCGACAAGCTTTTGACGATCGAGTCTTGAGTCTTGATGTGTGGCGCGCTCAGCCCGAATAGCAGCGCCGTTAGAGTCTTTAGCGATCAAATCGAGACGTATCGGGCTTGGTTCTTTTTGTGACCGCAATATCTTGCGCTCAACCGAAATCCATTCGAGCAGAAATTGCTCAAGACAGATGACTTGAAAAGCGAGCTTCATGCCGATGTCACCGGACGCCGCCCAGATCCTTATCACGGAGCGTCATGACGGGTCCGAATGTGCGGTCACGCTTTGGCTGAAGCAAGGGGGATATCGCAATGTCGTAAGTTGCAAATGCTGTTCGGATATTCTGCAAGACGCGCGGCGATTATCGCCCGACCTGGTCCTGATCGATTATGAGTACAGTTGCGAGCCCATTCTCAGCATTTGTGAGCGCCTGCGCTCGGAGGTTCATCTCGAAGGCGTGCCCATCCTCGTCGCGACGGGTTCCACGTCCCCGCAAACACGCAGGGAAATTTTTTCCGCTGGCGCGACAGATGTGATCTTCAAGCCGGTCCAGCGTGAGGAGCTTCTGATAAGGATCGGTATCCATCTGGAGAAGCGCTTTCTCATCAAGCGGCTGATGGATTTCCAGCAGCGCATGGCCGACGAACTGAACGGCGCACGCACGATGCAGGAGTCGCTGTTGCCTCCCGAGGCGGATATCCGCCGGATCGAGGCGCATTTTCCGGTCAAGATCACCAGCCACTATAAAGCTTCCTCCGGTCTTGGCGGGGATATGTGGGGTATATATACCATTGGGCCATCGAAACTGCTGATCTTCAACGCCGATTTCTCCGGACATGGCGTCGGCGCCGCCCTCAACACATTCAGGCTGCATTCCTATCTGTTGGGCGCCCGCAAACAGTCTCTCGATCCGGCGGCTTGGCTTGATGAGGCTAATCGTTTTCTCTGCGACGTGCTGCCGGTCGGGCAGTTCGCGACCATGTTCTGCGGTGTGATCGACATTGAAGCGCTAACGCTTTGCTATTCCTGCGCTTCGTCTCCGCCGCATTTGCTGCGAACGGGCGAAGCGGGTTCAGTCTTTTCACCGATCGACGGCACTGGCTTTCCACTTGGCGTTTGCCGGGATGCAGACTACGCCAACATTACCTGCGCCTTTCCTCCGGGAAGCGATCTGTTTCTTTTCAGCGATGCGCTCATCGAAACACCAACGCCTTCCGCGCCTGTCTTCACGCCCGCAAGCATTGCCGCTTTTCTCGACGGCCTCGACCGGAGCGCGCCCGTTGAAACCCTTAGGGACGCCGTTCTTGGCATCATCAATCATGAAAGCGCTCCGCCGCTTACGGACGATCTGACTTTGGTAATCCTTCGTCATAATGGAGCGGCAAGATGAAGCCCGGAGCCACCAGGCTCGCGGCTGCTGGTGCGCTGCACGCCTCCCATGCGGGGCGTGTTATTATGATCGGCGATCATGCAGCCGATCTCACAGGCTCGGCGGAACTCTTGCAATCTTTCGGAATGAAGCCAGCCTTGGTGGATGCGGCTCTGGAACGATCCGACGCGCGAGCGAGCGATCTTGCCGAGCCCGATGTGCTCATTGTCGAAACAGCTTTCTCGCGCGCGGAACTGATCGAGTATCTTGAGATGACACGCGCCGATCTTCGCCGTGCCCGCGTAAAGACTGTGGTCTTGACCCGGTTTCAATCCGCCAGCGAACGCCGGCGCCTGATCATGATTGGAGCGCATTATCTGATCGTGTTGCCTGTTGAGGCTCATGTCCTTCTGCGCGTCGTGCGCGCTGCTCTTGAAGATCTCTCGACATCGGATGCGGTTCAGGATTATGTTGCATCAAATAAATCCGGGGTCGGCCGACTACTGGTTGGCGTTTTCCAAGTCAAAACCTTCGAGGAAGCGCAGAAACTATCGTCAATGCTGGCTATGAGC
>CAYVJO010000143.1:3911-7099 GCA_964451735.1 uncultured Hyphomicrobiaceae bacterium
TCCGGAGGAAGTTGCGATCGGTATCTGGGAATTGCTGTGCAATGCTATCGAGCATGGCAATCTGGAAATTAATTTTAAGGAGAAGCTGGCTTTGCTCGGAGAAGGGCGGTTCGAGCAGGAGGTTCAAAGACGCCTCCGTTCACCGCGTTTCGCCGAGCGATCGGCCACAGTTCATTTCAAATGCGGGCGCCGGGACATCCGCCTGCGCATTACCGATCAGGGACAGGGTTTCGACTACAAGCGCTATCAGGGTACGGACCCGCCCGCCAACACACCAAACGGGCGCGGCATCTTCATTGCCGAAAAGCTCTGTTTCGATGAACTCCGTTATCGCGGATGCGGAAACATCGCCGAAGCCGTCGTGAAACTCGCGCCTCGGAGCGAGAGCAGCACGTAAGAGTAAATAATGTTCAAAAACACGCAATCTTAACGCGAGTCGGTCATGATCCTGCGAATGCAATCGAATGAGAGCTATGCCGGTGAAGTGGGAACCGGTTTTCCGCACGAATGCGACACATAACATTGAGTTAGAGCCCCATTCCGAAGCAAACGGGATGGAAATGGCTCCAGAGCCGGGCGCGGGCAACAGCGCTAGCCATTCATTCCGTTAAGGCCAAATCGTGCAAAGAATTGAGACATCGGAGCTTGCGGCTCGGGCGCAGGTCTGCGAAAGCCGGGCGTATCATCTGGTCGATGCGATCCAGCCCCATGCCGCGCTGATGGTCCTTGATACTGAGCGGCTTATCGTCGTTCGCGCCAGCCGCAATATCGAAAAAATCGCCGGTCAGCCTATAGAGAGACTTTTCGGCGTTTCCGTTCTGGATCTCGTCGACACTGAAACGAAGGGCAAGCTGCTTGACGGTCTCTCGGAAGGCGCCTCCGGGCATCTCGCCAAAGGCCGGTTCCCCCTATCGGTGCGTTTCAAAGCCGCCAGCGAATCGCGCAAAAGGATCGCGCTATTCTATCTCAGCGGTGCGTATATTTGCCTGGAATTCCCTGACGATAATGACACTTATGAAAGCCGGGAAGAGATACTCGATACGTTGCTTTTCCGCCTCGTTGATGAGATTACGGGCTTCGATGGCGGCGTATCGGGTTTCGGTCAAATTCTCTGTAAGGCGCTTTATATAGTAACCGGCTTTGAGCGGATCTATCTGTGCGAATTCGATGGTGACGACCATGGGTATATTTCGGCCGAGTATCTGGCGGGCGACATCGCGTCGCTCCTGAACCATCATTTTCCCAGAACGGATATTCCTCAGCGCGTCCGCGCCATTTATTTGAAGAATCCGTTCCGTACGATACCTGATATCGACGCTCACCCGATCCCGATCGAGACATCCGAAGGGCGGACGCTGGAGCCTCTCGACCTT
The DNA here is from genome assembly GCA_964451735.1 of uncultured Hyphomicrobiaceae bacterium. Classification (GTDB taxonomy): domain Bacteria; phylum Pseudomonadota; class Alphaproteobacteria; order Rhizobiales; family Rhodomicrobiaceae; genus JAHQVI01. The sequence continues at coordinate 5,285 of CAYVJO010000143.1, forward strand.
TCGTACTCGACATGCAGGCAGGTTGCGACAACTCACCTGCAATATGTCCGCAATATGGGCGTTCGCGCAAGCGCGTCGTTCTCGATCATCGAAAACGGGCGTCTGGAGGGCTTGTTCGGTGGTCATCACCGTCAGCCGCATCTGGTCGCCTATCATCGCCTTGCCATGGCTCAGCATCTGGTCGATCTCTATCGTACCAGGCTGTCCTTCCTGAAGCTGCGTGAACGTGAGGATTTGCTCAAGCAGAAGCAGTGCGAGGCGCAGACCTTATGCGCCAAGTTTCTACAGGCAGGCTGCCGGCTCGACGCCTTCACCGACGAGAATTGGGGCGAATGGCTTAAATTGATGGACGCCGATGATTTTATAGGCCGGTTCGAGGATCAGTTCTTTGCGGGCCGTAATCTGGCTCCAGATGAGGCAAAATCGATCGTGCGGGCGGTCAGCCGCGCCATGCCCGAGACGAGGGTTCTGGTCATTAACAGTCTGGCGGACCTTGCGCCTGAGCTATACGCTTTGCGCAAAAAAGCAAGCGGCTGCCTTGCGGTCTCGCTCGATAGCGAAGGACGCGACCTGCTCATCTGGCTCCGGCCGGAAAAGATACTCGCACAGAAATGGAGCGGCGATCCCGATGAAGCGATCCTGGCCGGGGGTGATGGAAGCATCGGCCCGCGCCGTTCCTTTGCGACCTACATGAAACTGGTGAAGGGATCCTCGCGCCCATGGGATGATCTGTATGCCGAGCTTGCGAGGCATGTGATCCATGCGGCCAACCAGTCGCTTTCGAACTATTACAATCTGAAAGCGCGCCGGGCGGCGGAGCGCGTCAGCGAACTCAACGGCGAGTTCATCTCCAAAGTCAGCCATGAGTTGCGATCCCCGATTCACGCGCTCATTGGCCTTTCCGACGCGATCATTGAAAAAGCCGAAACGCTTACTCCCGAAAAGCGCCGTCAATACAAAACGATACTGAAAGAGCGGGGGCAGAGGCTTCTTTATCTGCTCAACGATCTTCTCGAAATATCCAAGCTCGAAACAAGGGTTGTCGCGTATAATTTCGCGGAAGGGGATATCCGCGCGGTTATAGAAACCTGCTTTGACGAGGTTGCCTCGCTCGCCGAGCGCAAGTCAGTCGGTATCGAAATTCAGGATACGCGCAATCATCGCTACTGCGTGTTTGACCCTGCACGGATGACACAAGTTATCGTCAACCTCTTTCTGAACGCTATCAAGTTTAGCCCGCTATCGTCGCGCATCATTGTGCGTTTATCGGATGAGAGCGCGGATGATGCAGGGGAAAGCGTTCTGATCGAAGTCGCCGATCAGGGCGTAGGCGTGCCAGAGCAGGAGCGCGAGGCGATCTTTGGTAAGTTTGTCAAAAGCAGCCGCACCGATGGCGTTATTGCCGGGATCGGCCTTGGTCTTCCGATCTGCCGGGAGATCGTGCTTGGCCATTCCGGCCAGCTATGGGTGGAGAATAATGCATTGGGCGGCGCAAGCTTTTTTGTTCGCCTGCCGCGCGACTTGCAGCCGTCCCATACCGATTGAGGCCACCCATGCCTTCGAAAATTCTGGCTGTCGATGACGATCCGGTCAATCTCCTTATCATCGAAAATTATTTGCCTGACTACGACGTGATCTGCTGCGAAGACCCGCTCAAGGCTCTCGACCAGCTTCGAGAAGGCGTCCGGCCTGACGCGATTCTGCTTGATCGGCAGATGCCGGGAATGGATGGTATCGCCTTCATCAACGCCTTGGAAAGTGTAGATTGCTGGAACCGCGCTCCGGTCATCATGCAAACAGCGCTCGGGGCTGCGG
>CAYVJO010000144.1:0-7073 GCA_964451735.1 uncultured Hyphomicrobiaceae bacterium
CTCGCGGTCAGCATAGTCGTTCTTGAAGTCGAAAATGCAAACAGGCGCACCGATCGATGTCACGCCGTCGATGATTACCCGCAGCGTCTGTGTCTTGCCAGAGCCTGAGTCCCCCGTTACCAGAACGCCGAAATTAAGCAACTTGGTCTCATTTTCGAACGGTGCCCAGAAGATCGGCTGATTGTCTGCAATCTCGTGGCCAAGAAAAACGGCGGGTTCAGCGGGCGCCTTGCGTATCGGGCGCGGCTTCAAATGCTCGACCGGCGCAGGTTTGGACTCGATCTCGTCCTGTGGCGCCTCGGCGGCGGGTGGACGATACGGATATTGCAGGATATCGGACAGGGAAGCGGTCTGCGTCAGTGGCCGGGCGCGCATCCGCCATTCGGTGAAGCCGGGCAGATGTTCGTGGACGGCGAAGAAATCCTTCAGCGTGCGCAGGCGTTCCCAACTCGTCGCCTCGAACTGACGGACGACGATCGCGCCTTTCTCAATGGCGCTGTCGAGGAGCGGGCCCGCCGTGCGTCCACCCTTGGGGAAACGCCCTCCCCGCGGCCGCACGAGCACAGCGCGCGCAGTACGGCATCCTGCAAGAACAGAGTGAATTTCCTCCGCGAGCTGAGTGCCCTGATTGGGCTCGTTGCATAGCGCAATCTCGCGGCGTTCCAAAACCGTGCCATCATGTTCCAGATCGAAGCCGATCATATAGGTTTGAGCCCGTCCCCGGCATTCGCGCCGGGTGCGGATCGCGGAAATCCCCTCGATTTCCGGCAGCGAGGCCTTGACTGCCCATTCGATCAAATCGGCTTGCTTGGCGCTGTCGGTCGGCACGCCAAAATGCGAATGCTGGGCAAGATATTTGTCCCATTGCACGTCGAAATCGATGGCTGGGCCGGCATGTGCCGCATTCGGCGCCAGCTCGCCAGTTGCCAATGCAGTCACGGTTTCGGGGGCGGGGAAATCCTCAAGAACGGGCGGCGCCCCCTTCTTGCTTAGCAGCCTCTGATAGAGTTGCACATATTCCGTCACATAGCGGGAAGTCTGCCCGGACAACTCGTCGAGGAACCAGTCCTCGAACGGGAAGAGCGGCTTGCGTGGATCGGCCTCGGCCCCGCAAACGTCGTAGAGCAAGGCAAGGCGGCGCTCCAACAGCGCTTCGACTTCCGGTCGCGACAAAGGCTTCAGCACGACGGGCTGCGCACCGAGCCGCTCGATCCGGTCACGAATCGAGGCGTCGATATTCTGTGAGATATGCTGATAGAGAAAGGGGAGAACCGCAAAGGCGATTGCAACGTTCGGCAGCGTTTCCGCGAGCAGCGCACCGCGGCTGATGGCGTGCGTCAGACGGCCTTCCCAGCCATCGAGTTTACTCTGTTCGAGCTGGTCGAAGGCGATGAACACCGCGCTGCCGAAAGCGCCGATGATTTTGATCAACTCCTCCAGCCTGAGGCGGGAGGCTTGCTCATTGTCGGGGTTGAACAGCCGGATGCCCGCGATCACAGTATCGACCGGCAGACCCCGCAGGTAATCGAAGGCTTCGTCCTCGCCGAAGAGCACAGCAAGAATGGCCGCAATCGTCGCTTCCCCCGCAGGCGGTATGCGAGTTGCGCGCGCAAGACGGCTGCGGATCGTATTGATGAGGCCCTTGAACTCCGTTTCGCTGACTGTGACGTCCCCCTCGCTGACTGCTTTCTTGAGACGTGTAGAGACAGCGCCAGGCACCAGATCAAGCAGGGAGAGCCCAAGCGCGACCAGCGGCACTGGCGCACCTTCCGGCACAAGATAGGGCTCGCTGAGGCGGGTGACGAAGCTTCGGGTCAGCCAAGCGTCGAACTGTTCTTCCGTGACGAACTCAACCATCGGCAGCACGACCGCGAAAACGTCGCCATGCCGGTGCAGCCCTCGAACGGCGGTCAAAAGCGTATGCGTTTTGCCGGTGCCGGTTTGCCCCTTGATTAGGAGAAGCCGCGACGCTGGGTCCGGGGTCTTGGCGCGGGCATGATGCACGATGCTGGCGATGCCTTCATCCGCAGTCGGTCCGATATTCGAGACGTCGAGCAATTCCTCTTCGGCGGCGCCCGCAAGCGAGGCCACGGCGCCGAAAACGCGGAAAAATTCGGGGCTCTTGAGGGCCTCAAGGCGCGAATCCATGGAGAACGTTCCTTTAGGGCTTAAATCCATTCATTGACGATGAAATGCCGCTCGTCGCGGCCGAAGGGCGTGCGCGACCGGTCCCGCAGAACAGCGTCCATGGGCCCGGCAATGTCGTAGCGCTCCAGGTCGAGCAGACCCGCCCGTCCCGCCGCAGCGACACGCTCCTTGAAGTCCTCCAGCGAGCCGAACGACAGCCCACGCATGATTCCGGCGTCATAGACCTGCGCGATGGCGACGCGTCCCGTGAACGGCGCGGTTTGCAGCGTCTTGGCGAGCTGACGCACCGAGGCGGCGAAACCGGCTATGTCATCCGGCGCCGCCCGCCCATTCGCTTCGGGCTGTGTCAGCAAGCGCGCCGCATTCTTGCTCAGTCCAGCGCGGATCAGCGCATCCGCCACATCGCCCTTGCCTTCCGGATCGAGGCCAAGCGCACGGCGTAGAAGTACCGTCTCTGCGTCGCGGGCCGTACCTCGTTTCAGCCCCGCAGCGCCAAGAATGACGGCGCGGCCGATGGCGTCACGAGAGGTTTTTTGCATGGGTGTCTCCGTGAGGGCGGGTTCACACTCGGGAAGGCGAGCAATAAGCAGGGCACGCAACAAGGCGGAACGGATCTGGCTGCGGGCCGGCATGGCGCTAGCGATGGAGAGGCCGTAAAGCCGGGCGAGAGCGGCGCACTCGACATTGTCTCGGCGGGCGAGATAGGCTTGCGCGGACGGGTTTGCCGGATCGATACCGAGGGGTATCGCCGCCAGGGCGCGCGCGCGTATCTCCGCCCAGCTCCGCCCGAGCAGACGTCCAAGACGACCCTCTGCCGCCACGCGGCCCTTATCCGTGATCCGGCAGCGCCCTGCGGATGAAAGCGCAATCTCAGCGTTGCCATTCAGTATCCGTGTTGCGCTTCCAATGACCGAGGGAGACGAATAATAGCAGGCGAGGCTGTTCTCTAGCAACGCGAGCGAGGCCGCTCCATGACCCTTGCCCGCCAGAAACGCCAGTATCGGCAAGCCAGGGTCGATGGGCGCAAGGCGGGATACGCTCGGCTCGGGCCATGACAAAGGACTAGGCGTATGTTTCATCGCAGTGACGCCCCGGCGCCAGAATTGTTTGAGTAAGCTCTGATAAAGCTTTACCCGATTCGTGGGGCAAAGTTGACCTGGTACAATTTCGGGTGGATCGCCCGCTTTCGGTTCTAGCCCGTTGCTGAACCGGCACAGGCTATTTCCCCCGGTAGGACAAGGACATTCGCACAGCTTTACGTTAACGTAAGGCAGTGATAATTGTCGAAGGTTGCGGTCTTCGCGCGAGCCTGCGCGAGGAGATATCCGCACCGCCGGCGATGCCGGACGTCAGGGAGGATAAAAAGCATGATGAGGCTGAAATCGGCGCTGATAGGCGCAGGACTTATTTTATTCGTTGCAGGACAAGGCTGGGCGCAATCAGCCGAAGACGCTTTTGGCGTGTGGGAACACCCCGATAACGGCTCGCATATCAGGGTCGCAAAATGTGGCGGCGGCCTGTGCGCGACGATCGTTAAGGTGAAAGATGCCTCCAGGACGGATGAGAAAAACCCTGATCCAGCCAAGCGGAAGAGACCCATTAAGGGCATTACAATTATGAATGGCGCTCAGAAAACTGGCGACAAGACCTGGGCCGGCAATCTGTACAATACTCAGGACGGCCAAACTTATAAAGGTACGCTGACTGTTGTAAGCAAGACCAAGCTCAAACTTGAGGGCTGTGTTCTTGGTGGACTTATCTGTCAGGGCCCAACCTGGACGCGTATACAGTAAAAAGGCCGTCAATACGGTCGTACAATGCTGCCGTGAAGGCCGGCATGATCCGGCCTTCCTGCACCTCGGCTATCGGGCTTGTGGAACGCTTTGCCGGGTCAATCCGCCAGCACGCGGGGCCGGCATGAAAGATCGACCGCTGGATGCGGTTTTTCTCCCGTTGCAGCCTGAAGGTAGCGCTTCGAAATCGCTTCAAGGATCTTTGCCTCGCCATAGGCCATACCGTCGAGCGATTTGATTATGAGTACGTCGTTCAGCGACCCCACGAACGCCATTTCATCAGCGACGATCAACTCGGTCCGCTCGATCGGCCGCCGGATGAACGGTATGCCAAGGCTCTTGCAGAGTTCGGAAATGATATCGACAGTTATGCTTTCGAATGCGCCCTCCCAGCTTGGGGGCGTTACGACTTCCCCGTTCCTGACCATCAGGATGGCGCTGCCGATGGCTTCCGCGATCCTCCCTTGCTCGTTGAGCAGCACCATTTCAGGATAGCCACGCTCGCGGCCCTCGATCTTTGCGAGGCGGGCAACCTGATAATTCGTGCTTGTCTTGATCCGCGCGGGCAGCGCCAGATCAGACGCGCGCCTCCAGGTGCTCACACCTGTTGCGATCGGCTCAGGCGCACCCTTGGGATGATGGAAAGCTGTCAGAACCAGGTCGGACTTGGTTCCCTCGCCCCAATGGCCCTCGGTGACATAGAGCGTTGCCCGGACCCACATATTCCGCTCCAGCTCGTAAAGCTTTCTCGTGAGCGCGTGGCATGCCTCGTCGAAATCCTCTAGTGAAGCCTCGAAGGGAATGTGGAGAAGCCTTGCCGAGCGCTTCAGCCGTTTCCAATGGCGCTCAATAGCGATGATGCCGAAACCGCCGTCAGCTTGCCAGAAGCCCTTCAAGCCCTCGAAAACATTCAAGCCGCGGACGACCGCCTCGGAGGAAATATGAAAAACGGCTTCGTCCCAAGGCCGTATGGCGCCGTTGAAGAAGACCCATTCCGGTTTTTGAAGTTTAACGGTTTGCGTGGTCATTGCCATTCAATCTTAAGGTTAAATATGGTATTCGAATGAAGTTCTGTACCCACTCGGACCATAAGCTTTAAGCTACACTCAGTGCCGTTCATATTGCGAATGACCGCAATTCATTGAAGTTTTCACCGGTTTTCCTGACCGCCCTGTAATTTGATGAGCCGTTGTATCGGATTTGGCCCATGCCGGGTTAACTGGGGCGCGTGCCAATGATGAAGCGACTGGGCAAAATTATTGGAGTTAAAGTATGAAATCTGTAAACGCTCCAAAGAAAATCGCAATATTTGGAAATTTCGGCACCGTTAATTACGGCAACGAAGGCACGCTCGATGCGATGATGCTCTACCTGGAGCGCGTCTGCCCTAACGCAGAACTCATGTTGATCGGCACATATCCAGATGTGTTGAAAGAAAAATATGGTCTCCCATCCTATGGCATGCGTGTTGCTTGCGGGCCAGACAGCTCATTGCCGAAAAAAATCCTCTACAGGCTCGCGGGCCTGCCATATGCGCTCAAAAAACTCTGGAGTGCTGATATTCTGTTCATACCCGGCACTGGCCTGCTCGACGATACGGGCGAGCGGCCGCATGGCATTCCATTCTCGATTTTCTGTTTCTGCCTCGCCGCTCGCCTGCGGGGCGCCAAGATCGCTTTCGTGAGCGTCGGTGCAGGACCGATGACACACCCGGTCAGCCGCTGGTTCATGAAAATGTCGGTCCGGATGGCGAGCTATTGTTCCTTTCGCGATGAATTATCGAAACGCTTCATGGCGTCAGTCGGTGTGAATACGGACCGGTTTCACGTCTTCCCGGACATCGCTTTCCAACTGTCGCCGCCGCTTAAGCCTCCCGCGCCGCGGAGGCCGCCTCTACAGGTGGGGATCGGCCTCATGGCCTATGATGGATGGCAGCCTACCGCGCACGAGCGCCGCACCGTATATAAGGCCTATCTTGCCAAGATGAGCGCCTTCGTTCGCTGGCTGCTTGAGCAAGGATACACGGTCCGGCTGATAAAGGGGGAGGATACGGACCGCGAAGCTATAGGGGACCTTCTGACTAGCCTGTCCACCGGCGAGTTGGTGGATCTTACTGGACGTGTCATCGCCGAACCGATGGACTCTCTCAACGATATCATGCGCCAACTCGCGCAGACCGATCTGGCCGTGGCAACCCGTTACCATAATCTCGTCTGTGCACTGAAGGTCGGGCGCCCCGTCATTTCAATCGGCTATTCAGAACGGCACCAAGCCCTTCTCGCGGCGACAGGACTTGAAGAGTTTTCCCAGCATATTGATGCGTTCGAGATAAAGAAGCTGATCGGTCATTTCGAGAGAATGGTGGCGGACCTTGAGGGTCTGCACACGAAAATCACCGACAGGACACATGATTTTCTGGTGAAACTGAAGGAGCAGGACGAGATCATCGCGCGTACTGTCCTGGGGTATGAACAGGAAGGCGGGGCGATTCGCTCCAAACCTGGCCCGGTCTATGACGTGTAGACGCTGAGCGCGTTTGCGAAACCCACTTTGCTCGTCCGGACCTTATAATCAGGCGAGCCATAAGCAAGCACGCTTTATTCGCAGCGCGGGCATGGTGTTGACCGCGTCTCGTAGGAGCAAGGATGCGCGTGTTTAAGCCACCCTGCGCGACAGCAAAGCCAACACCAACAGTAAACGGCAAAAGATCATGGATATCCCCACTAAACCATGATAACTCCATTACCCTGCCGGGCGATCATTTTTTTGTTACACTTTTGTCGGGCATTCTAAGGGCGCATAGCTCAGTTGGTAGAGCAGCTGACTCTTAATCAGCGGGTCGCAGGTTCGAATCCTGCTGCGCCCACCAATAAAATCAATAAGTTAGTGCGATTTTGGTAGATTGGATTTTGGCTAACCTACCACGGACCTACCAAACTGTGGAATATCCTGACGAGGCCCACGTCCGGTGCTATACCGCTCTTAAAAAAGGGGGGCGTGAATGCCGGAAATTGATACTAGCCAAGCCGCTTTGTCTCCAGATGCCGCCAAACTGGTCGGCACCTTTCTACGATTTGTTGTCCGGCATCAGCATTCACGAGACAAATCGGGGTTAACGAGAAGTGGAGGATT
>CAYVJO010000145.1:0-3316 GCA_964451735.1 uncultured Hyphomicrobiaceae bacterium
CGGAAAGCGCGCTACCCCCTGGGCTTGCCGCGATACCAGCCGTGAAGCCTGGCAGCCGCGATATGGCCTTCGGTTAGAGCAGACATTGCGCCAAGCTGAAAGAGGCGGGCTCGTTTCCTGACGGATACAACCCATATCTCATCGGTTAGCGATCGCGGAAACTGCTGACAAGCATCAAAATTTGCGGCGCGACGCTCTGTTATCTGGCATAAGTGCAGCGCACAAATTACGAGTATGGGCTACGCTGCTAGCAATGCGGCTGAACGGGTCCAGCGTTGCGCCTGCTATGTCGGTATAAGGTCATGCTCTTTAAACGCCGTAAGAAATTTGGCCTGGGCGAACGCCTGAGGCTTTTGCTGTGGCCGCGACGGAGCTGGAGCCGGTCGATCCGCTACGTATTTTTGCGTCTGAAGCGCGTTCCGTCCTCCCCGCATCGGATCGCACTGGGAGCGGCCATAGGCGTGTTTGCCGTCTTTACGCCCTTCGTCGGCCTGCAACTCTTGCTTGCTGGACTCCTTTCTTTCCTGCTGCGTGCCAGCATAGTCGCCTCGTTCCTATCATCCTTTTTCGGTAACCCGTTCACATATCCGATGATCTGGTTCGCCACGTACAACCTTGGAAACGTGCTTCTCGGCAGCGCTGCACCAGGACGCCTCGTCGATCTCCGCGGACGGGCCGCCGCGCTTTGGGATGGCCTTACCAGCGGCTCGCTGCAAACTATGCTTGAGGCATTGGAAAATTTTTGGCCGATATTCAAGCCCATGATCATCGGCTCCTTGCCTCTTGGGGTGTTTGCGGGGTGTATTACCTATATCGGCGTCAGGCGCCTGATCGGCGCGCCATACAAAAAAAAGCCTGTCGCGCTGAGTGAAGTCTCATAGATCGGGAGTTAAACAGCAATGGGCCGTCATCTCCGTCTCGGCGTGAATATCGACCATGTCGCAACCATCCGGAACGCCCGCGGCGGAGCTTATCCCGATCCCTTACGAGCGGCGAAACTGGCAGCCGAAGCTGGGGCTGACGGTATCACGGCGCATTTGCGGGAAGACCGACGCCATATCTCGGACGAGGATATCCGCCGGCTTAAAGCGTCATTGACGCTTCCGCTGAATCTGGAAATGGCCCCTACCGATGAAATGCGCGCAATCGCTTTGCGCACGCGCCCGAATGCTTGCTGTCTCGTGCCCGAACGCCGCGCCGAGCGCACGACCGAGTCCGGCCTGAACGTGCGCGAGCTGGGCGATAACCTTGTGAAATATATCGTCCCGTTACGCGAGGCGAGCATTCGCGTTTCGCTTTTCGTCGATGCCGACCCCGCACAAATCGAAGCAGCAAGCAGGGCTGGCGCGGATATTGTCGAGCTGCATACGGGATCTTATTGTGAAGCCGCTATTGCGGACGACCAGGATAGCGTCAAAGCCGAACTGGAAAGGCTTGAGCAGGCGGCGCGGCTGGCCAGCGGTATCGGATTGGAGGTCCACGCCGGTCATGGGCTCACTTTCGACACGGTCGGGCCAATCGCATCAATGCCGGAAATCGTTGAATTGAACATCGGCCATTTTCTGATCGCCGAAGCGGTATTCACTGGGCTTGGGGCATCGGTCAGACAAATGCGCGAGCTGATGGACGAAGCGCGTCTCACAGCCTACCGCACGCCAGACGGCGGGGGCGCGGCATGATCGTCGGCATTGGCAGCGACAACATCGACATACGTCGTATAGAGCGCAGCATCCATCTTTATGGCGAGCGTTTTCTGATGCGGGTGTTCACCGAAATCGAGCGGCGCAAATCGGACAAGCGCCGCTTACGGGCGGCCTCTTATGCGAAGCGTTTCGCGGCGAAGGAAGCTTGCGCCAAAGCTCTCGGCACTGGTCTCAGCCAAGGCTTTTTCTGGCGTGATATTGGCGTCGTCAACCTGCCGAGCGGCAAGCCGACCATCGAGCTGACGGGTGGCGCTCTGAACCGCCTTCGCGCGATCCTTCCCCAAGGCCATCGATCACAGATCGATCTTACGATTACGGATGATTATCCGCTCGCCCAGGCAATCGTGATCATTTCGGCCATTCCGGTGTGACAGGCGGGCAGGGGCATGCCGACTGGATCGCGCGCTGCGGCGCAGCCTAAGAGTGACGACACGGGACACGGTGTTATTTGCCTTTGGCCGCCAAAGATATTATGTGAGCGGATGCAGGATTTTTGAGCAGGAATATATCGGATGAGCAGCGAAGCCAATATGAAGGAAAAGAACGCTGAGCGGGGCGGTTTCATGGACACACTTCGCGTTATTTTTCATGCTCTGATAATCGCGCTTGTAATCCGCGTGTTCCTTTATCAGCCATTCAATATCCCCTCTGGCTCCATGATCCCGACGCTGTTGGTCGGCGATTATCTGTTCGTCTCGAAATTCAGCTACGGGTATAGCAAATACTCACTGCCCTGGAGTCCTGATCTGTTCGATGGGCGCATCATCGGCTCCGAACCCGAACGCGGAGACGTTGCGGTGTTCAAGCTGCCACGCGACAATGAAACAGATTACATCAAGCGCGTCATCGGATTGCCGGGCGACCAGGTGCAAATGATCGGGGGAATTCTACATATCAACGGCCAGGCCATTGAGCGCGAGCAGGTCGAAGATTTCGTTGGCTCCGGCTTGGCATGCGGCTCCCGGCGCGATGAAATCCGCGTCCCGCGCTATATTGAGACACTGCCGAACGGCGTCAAATATCCGACCTTGGATTGTGCGCAAGGGTCCGACGGCGATGATACGCCCGCATTCATAGTGCCCAGCGGTCATTATTTCGTAATGGGCGACAACCGCGATAATTCCTCCGACAGCCGGTTCAGCGCATATTCAGGCGTGGGCTTCGTGCCTTATGAGAATTTCGTCGGGCGCGCCGACATTATATTCTTCTCGATTGGAGAGGATTCCAGCCTTTTCGCACCTTGGCGCTGGCCGCTCGAAATTCGCTGGACACGCTTCCTCGATCTGATCCGCTAAGGGCCGTGGCGGGCCGTCCCGACCTCAAAAAGCTTGAACAGCGGATTGGCTACCAATTCCGTGACACGATGTTGCTGCACGAAGCTCTAACCCATGCAAGCGCGTCTTACGGCCATAAAGGCGTCGCGGATTATGAGCGCCTCGAATTTCTAGGGGACCGTGTGCTCGGCCTGGCGGTCGCCGAGCACCTCTTCCATGCCTATCCAGACGCGCCCGAAGGCGATCTCGCGAGACGATTCAACAATCTGGTGCGTAAGGAAACCTGCGCCGAGGTCGCCGACGAGATCATGCTGGGCCCCCATATCAAGCTTGGGGAGA
>CAYVJO010000145.1:3326-7059 GCA_964451735.1 uncultured Hyphomicrobiaceae bacterium
AGGCTGGGAACCCGTCAAGAAGCTGATCGTTGCGTTCTGGGGTCGCAGAGCCGCCGATGTCGCCGATGTGCCAATAGATGCTAAAACGGCATTGCAAGAGTGGGTGCAAGCGCGTGGACAGACAAAGCTGCCGCGCTACGTAAAGTTGGAATGCTCCGGCCCCGATCATGCGCCGCTATTCATATATGAAGTTCGGGTTGAGGGCTGCGAGCCGACACAAGGACAGGGCTCTTCGCGCCGGTCCGCCGAACAGGCTGCCGCCGCGGCAATGCTGGTGCGCGAGGGAGTGTGGGAAGCCGAGAAATGACGGAGCGGAACGATCTGGCGGGTGAGGACATCAGGGGCGGATCTGTGACGAAAGCGTCTCAGACCCGCTGCGGCTTCGTGAGCATCATCGGCGCGCCAAACGCGGGAAAATCGACGCTGACCAATCAGCTCGTTGGCGCAAAAGTCTCCATCGTTACGCATAAGGTGCAAACGACGCGGTCGCAAATTCGCGGCATTGCCCTCCACGGAGCCAGTCAAATCATTCTGGTCGATACGCCAGGGATTTTCCGCCCGAAACGGCGTCTCGACCGGGCGATGGTAGAAGCGGCTTGGGGCGGGGCGCGAGACGCGGACGCGGTTGTGCTCATGGTGGATGCCGCCAAAGGTATCGACGAGGAAGCCGAGGCAATTTTGAGGGGCGCTAAGGGCCTGAAAATGCCGGTCGCGCTGGCGTTGAACAAGGTGGATCGCATCAGCCGTGAAGATAAACCGAATCTCCTGGTATTGACGGAACGGGCGCGTCAGTATCGCAACTTCGACCAGATATTCATGATCTCGGCCGAAAGCGCATCCGGTGTGGCTACACTCAAAACGTGGCTTGCGGAGATCGTCCCGCCTGGCCCCTGGCTGTATCCGGACGATCAGCTCAGCGACGCTCCGCAACGGCATTGGGCTGCCGAGGTTACACGCGAAAAGCTTTACCTGCGCCTCCACGACGAGTTGCCTTACGCATCGACAGTCGAGACTACAGACTGGAAAACGCTAAAGAATGGCAGCGCGCGCATCGAGCAGACTGTCTATGTCGAGCGTGAAAGTCAGAAAAAAATCGTGCTTGGCGCGAGCGGCGCGACGATCAAGGCGATTTCCATGGCCGCACGGAAGGAGTTGGAGGACACGCTTGGCGTCAAGGTGCATCTATTTGTTTTTGTGAAGGTGCGTGAGCGATGGGGCGAAGATCCAGAGCGTTTCCGCGAGATGGGTTTGGACTTCCCGCGGCCATGAAAAAAGCGCTCCTTTCGGAGCGCTCTCGTTTTCGAAGAAACCTCGCCGAGTATTAACAGCGATGATAGCGGAGACAGCCGTAGTAATTGCTGTTTCCATGACCCCAGTTATTCGCACATTGGCGCGCCCAATGGGAACAACGCCCGCCGGAATGGCGGTAATAGCCATAGGATGGAGCTGCTAGCAGCCCAAGACCTAGCGCCGAACCGATGATGACATCACGATTTCTGTTACGACGGTATTTTCTGTGGCTGTAGCGGTTGCTTCGGCTGTAGTGACGGCGGTGATAACGCTTGCTGTAGCGACCATGGCGGTGATAGCCACGATTTCGACGGTACTTGCGTCTGTGCTTTCCAACTTCGGTCACACCGGCTTTTGAGGCCTCGCTGAATGGCGCGAGAGCGTTCAAACCGGTTGTGGCGACTGTTGCCGCTTGAACGGCAGACCCACTCGCCGTATTGCCGAGCAGAAAAGCGCCCACAATCAGCGTCGGGAGTAATAATATTTTACGCATAGGGTAATCTCTCTTTCTTCTCTCTAAATTTCACCCTAGGACATAACTCACGAGCGCAGCATTAGTTTCTTGTATCAAAATATATTATCAATTTTTTAATGTGGAACGGATTCCGATTAGACCTTACAATTCGAAATCCTGCTCTGGATGCATCATTGTTTTTCGGAAATACAGGAATGTATGCACAACGCATCATTTTGAGCATTGAGGCGACGGAAAATTACAATCTGACCGCAGATATGTCCCGGCTCAGTATCAGCGGTGTCAGTAGGGACGGCCCTCACGCGGCTTATAGCGCGGCAGCGACCATCCCCATTGGATTGCGCCCGCCCGTAATGCGAAGCCCGCGGCTGTGGCGGTCCCGGCTGCGATAAGGATGGATCCGCTGAAATGGAGTGCGGCGATTTAAGCCGCCGCGGAGCAGAGAGCGGCAGTTGCATAAAGCTCTTGCTTGAGAATAAGTGGCGTTTCCTGGCTGACAATATCTCGCATCATGCCGCCAAATGTCGCAGTGATGACACCAAGTGCAGCCGCAGCTATCATGCCCGCTCCTGCTTTCAAGGCAAGATGAGCGCCAAGTGCTCCATATGCGGCAAGGCCGACAGCGTCGAGCCACAGTAGAAGCGTGTACCGCCTCTGAATGAAATGGGCCGCGAAAAAAGAGAGCAAGGCTACAGAAAGGCAGATGATCAGATAGATTTGATCCGCGAGCCAAAAGACGGAGCGATCAAGGATGAGGTCCCTCACAGTACCGCCTCCAATCCCGGTCAGCGTCGCGAGCAATGAAAAACCAATCAGGTCCATCTGCTTGCGACTGGCTGCGAGTGCGCCGGTTGCCGCGAAAACCGCGACACCGATAAAGTCAAGCCAATAGACAAATGCCGGGATCATGACGTTCGCTTGCGATAGGTTGCCGATGCGGCCAGTTTTTGTTCAATGGGGCTATTCATACAATATTAGAGTCGACGCCGATCTTGCCATATGTTTGGAAAAGCGTCTTAAAGCCTGGAGAGGGGGAGTGCGGCGCTTTCATGGACTGGATCGACGACGCCATCATTCTTCATGCGCGCCCTTATGGCGAAACGAGCACTGTGCTCGACGTGCTGTCGCGTGAGCATGGGCGTCACGCAGGGCTTGTGCGTGGCGGGCGGTCGCGCAAGCTCAGGCCGGTCTTGCAGGCTGGCAATGTCGTCAATATCGAATGGCGCGCGCGTCTGCCTGAACATCTCGGTTTCTTTACGCTGGAACTGGTTCAGCCTTACGCAGCTCGCGCGCTCGACGACAGGCTGGCGCTCTCCGGGATCGGGACGCTAGTCAGTCTCGCGGCTATGCTTGCTGACCGCGACCCGCACCCTGCCCTCTTCGATCTTGCTGTGCTGGTGCTCGACCATATGGACAATGCCTCCATATGGCCAGGTCTGCTCGTGCGCTGGGAGTTGCGCCTGTTGGCAGAGCTCGGCGCCGGGCTCGATCTTGAGCAGTGCGTGGTGACAGGGACGCGGGAGGATCTGATCTACGTATCACCCAAATCCGGCTCAGCCGTATCCGCCGCCGCTGGCGCACCCTATAAGGATAAGCTTCTGCGGCTGCCCGATTTTCTGCGCAGCGCAGGCGACGTTTCACATTCGCCGGGTGACGTTGCGGACGGTTTCGCGATAACCGGTCATTTTCTCGAACGTCATCTTCTCGACCAGCGTAATCGTCCTCTGCCGATTGCTCGTCAGGATTTTTTGCAGTTGCTGCATAAGATGGAGCAATAAACATCTTGCAGAAAGCGTGTGTAATCACCGCAAGATCGAAAAACCTTCTGTAAAGCGCGAACAGAGTTTAACTCCGAAAGTGCGATCAAACAAAAACTTAGACCCCGATCATCGAGTAAGATTTCATTGAACAGGCTCCGGGAAACGTTATGCGAACCCCTTCCGAGACAAAACCGGAGTAATGGATGGC
>CAYVJO010000146.1:0-2865 GCA_964451735.1 uncultured Hyphomicrobiaceae bacterium
ATATTCCTTGCCGGTCAGATGAACGCGCTCTTCACCGACCTCGACCGTCTTGGTATCGAGATTGACGACAAGATTGCCGGTCTGTATGACGGATTGTGCATGACCTTTGGCGCGGCGGACGATTGCGTGAATTCGGGCAACCAGCTCATCTTTGTGAAATGGCTTTGTGAGGTAGTCGTCTGCGCCAAAGCCGAGTCCTCGGACCTTGTCCTCAGTGCCCGCCATGCCGGATAGAATCAGGATCGGCGTTTTAACCTTCGAAACGCGCAGCGTACGAAGCACTTCGTAGCCACTGATATCGGGCAGCCCGAGATCAAGCAGGATGATGTCATAATCGTAGATTTTGCCGAGATCGACACCTTCCTCACCGAGATTGGTCGTGAAGACGTTGAAGCCCTCAGAGAGGAGCATCAGCTCGATGCTCTGAGCAGTGGCGCTGTCGTCCTCGATAAGCAATACCCTCATCCTGATTCCTCATTATCGTCTCGGAGCCCAGCGAGCCGGTTCGCGTTTCGCATCGTTTGCCGCCAGCCGCGATGCGTGTGGGCAGGGTTAATTCCAGATCAAAAGTAAACGGAACAGGTTAACAAAAGACTGCGTTACGAGAGGCTTGGACGGGGTTTATTCAACCTCATACCCAACATGCGCACGCAAAGCGTGCACTAAAACAGACGCAACACCATTTCGAGGGGACTTATTTTACTCAGGACAGTGGCTGGACCCGGGCATCGCTCGATACCCAACGTCAGATATGATTGTACGCACGCGTTTGGTGCAAATAAAGACCGATAGTCATGTATTTGGCTAAGAAAAGCAAAAGAAAATCACCCAATTTTCGAGCTGGTCCCGAACCGTTCCTCCGAGGCGAATAACCATATCTGCAAGGTGGTGCGCCGAATTCCCGAAAACGAATCATCTCAATAATGAAATTAGCAGAATCTGTGACGCATCCATAGGTTGCGCACGGCTTTTTTATTTAAGGGTAGCCGTGCTGTGGCATACGCGCATCGCTTCGTGGTTTACCGCCATTTAATGTCTGCCCGGCATACTTCCCCATGGGCTATCGCGCGACGCTGCTGCTGGGCTTGAAACTGCGGCGCCGCCACAGAGAGGAAAGACTGCCGCTATCAGCGGCAGGCATGTGTGCGCTATGAGAACAAACGAGACCGAGCTTAAACTGCGCCGTTTTGAAGTGAATGAAAAACGGGAAAGGATCGCCGATGTCGAGGCGATGATCCTGGATTTCCAACGTCTGGCCGATGACCTTGCCCACCAGATTCAGGTCGAGGAACAAACGAGCCGGATTTCCGATATCAATCATTTCTCCTATTCGACCTATGCTAAGGCCGCCAGGCAACGCCGAGAGAATTTGCTGGCGTCGATCGCAGAGCTTGACGCCAAGCTCGAAGAAGCCAGAGCTGATCTGGCTGAGTCGCTGGAGGAACTGAAGAAATCCGAACTGGTCGAGGAGCGCACCCTAATCGCCCATGAGCGGACGCCGGCGCGACTTGCCGGCCTCGAAAAGGACAGCGGTCCTCAAGGCACTCAGATCCATAGCGGCCGCGCTTGAAAGCGGCCGCGTCGGCTTTAGACCTCTCGCTAGACCGCGAAGCCGGGATTTGTGAATAGTCTGAAGAATCTCCTTGAAGATCGGCGCTCAAGCTCCAGACTCGCAAACGTTGCATTGCGAGTCGATTGACGTTTGGCGCCGATCGATTATGTCCGGACAAAACCGATCTCTGAATTTGGTGTTTGATAGCGCGCGCCCGACTTTTGGCGCGTGATGCTTCATTGACTCGCAATAAAATTGCATATCAATGGCCGCAGGATATAGAAGCATCGTCCAATTCGACGCATGATCTGCATCTCATCGGCTCGCTGGGGGGCAGCGAAATTGAAGAGCTTCGGAACGTCATGAACGTATTCGCCAACCTATGCGCATTTCTTTTAATTGCCGCACTGAGCGGATGCGCCCAGAATTCCGGCCTCTCTCAGCTATCGATATTGAGCGCAGGCGGGACTGCCGAAAGCGCAGATGATCGCGGCAGCGTTTCAGACGAGCCACAGAATGGTCAGGACACCGCTGCGGCAAGTCCTCCTCTCCCCATAAGGAATGCATATCGTGGTGGCGATCGCGAGGCTACGGCGTCCCTGGCAGGCTCTGCTGGGATTGGTCTCGTTCTTCCTGGATTGCCTGACGTCAAGCTGTTCACCGCTACGGCTTATGCGCCCGACGCGACTCTATGGGACGACCCGCCTGTCGCCGTCTACACAACGATCGCCCAGCAAATTCATGCCTGCTGGTTCACGCCTGGCGCGTCCAAGCTTCCCGGTCATGCCTTTCATGCTGAGGTCGCGCCAGGCAATACGACTTCAGCCAAAATTATCATTTATAAGAAGGACCTGGAGGGCAAGCGCGGTTTGCAAGCCTTCCGCATCTCCATTGACGACGCGGTCTCCGGCTCAACGGTTGCGACGGAAAACCGGCGTTTGGAAAAGCCGCTGGAAACGAGCTTCAAAACCGACCTCGCAAGGTGGTCGAAAGGCAATCTGAAATGCCAGGGATAAAGCAGGACTGGCCAGAAGGGGATCTTCGATCTTTCGGCGATTGACATGGACGGCGATGGAACCGAGGGCCGCCAGCGCGGGGAGGGAGAAAGAGATGGGCTTTGCTAAGGCTGGCCTTTCTGTTTTGCTTACTATCTTCCTTGTCGCATGCGCCAAGAACGACACGACAGTTGCGCGGCTGGAGGGCGCGGAACCCCAGCGCCTGTCTTTCGGTACACCGGGCTCGGTGCAGGAAGCATTTACACGGCAAATGCAAGCTTGCTGGTTCGACGGCTCGTCTGCGCTGCTCGTCGGCTA
>CAYVJO010000146.1:2875-4956 GCA_964451735.1 uncultured Hyphomicrobiaceae bacterium
CCCGCCATTCTGGAGACTGGCGAGGGCCTTACCGAGCTTCCGCAGGTCACGATTCAGTCGGGGCCGGAGCCTCAGGCACAAAGATTTTTGATCCAGTTCTACCCCTTTAACAACAATACTTTGATCTCGACACGCAACCTGTCCTTTCCAGCAAATATTGCGGCGCGTTTGAAAAAGGATGTTGAAAGTTGGGTTTTCGGTAAGGATGGCTGCGAAAAATTTCTAGGGATTGCAGATCAGCCGGACAGTTCGCCCGGAGCGCCATCAACAGGGTCTGGCGCCTGGGCGGCTCAACAGGAGCCGGGAACCTCGCTCCTCAACCGGTAGTGGTAGGCAGTCTCACGGCATGACAGTGGCTTGAAAGATTACGACCGTCGCGTGTCAGAATGCGAAACTCCCTTGTCCCGGATGTGACTGCCCTGGCGCAACCTTCAGATGCACCACCTCCTGCCCGGACATTGCTGCGAGACGCCCGGCGACTATTATCCGATGGCAGTTACTTGCCGATTTTTCGAGGCAAAGTAGGCATATGTTTTTGTTGGCGGCAAGAGCCGCCGCCATGGCAAGCCCTTTGCGCCCCTCGGTGCTATCGAGGTGAGCCGCAAAAATCTCTCGATAGGCTGCGTTGTGTCCTGCTCTTGCTGCATCGCGTCCATGTAGTGGATTGCCCAATTCGCGAATATGACAATAGGCTAAGCCATATGCCGCAAGGGCCGATGCAATCTCCTCCTTGGAAAATTCGGAGCGACGCGAATAAGGAGATTCACGAATATCGACCACAACCTCGACTTCCGCCTTTATTAGCGCGGCGATCAGATTTTCAATACTGGCGCCCTCATAGCCGATCGTGTGAATTATTGGCGAGGTCATGTTGCGCTCCATGCGCACCCAAATTTTTCTCGCCAAACTATTTCGACCGTCCGGCGCTGTAAACAGCCTAACCGCCGCGCAATGTCCTCAAGCCCGACTTATCCCGACAAAAGCGAACCAGCTTTATAACCGCCGCCGAGATTGACAATCTTAAACTCTGTATTGCTGGAGACGAGTAGCGCGCAAACCTGGCAATCCATGTTTTTCGATTGAGCGCTGCCAGCTCAAAAATTCGTCCACCGTAAGACGATAGCGCTTGCAAGCGTCACCCAGGCTCAGAAGCCCGCCCCTCACGGCTGCGACGACTTCGGCCTTGCGGCGTATAACCCAACGCTTTGTCGTAGGCGGCGGCAGATCGGCTATCGTCAGCGGGCTGCCATCCGGCCCCATTACATATTTGACGCGAAGCCTGAAATGATCGGTCATGGGACTCTCTACACATCTTGACCACTGGAAAAGAAACTTAACGCAGCGCGCTTAATTCCGGATTAAAATGCTAGGTTAACGAAAGATATAAATCTAAAACCATTGCGTTATTTCAAACTTAAAATGCAACCATTGCGCGATTTTGTTGTATTTGCGTTCGTTTCAAGGTGTAATTTGGGAAGTATTCAAAGAGTTTTGCTGCCCAAGGTGGATTTCAGCTGTATCAAATCAATACGAGAATGATCATCAGCGCTTTTCTCTTTTATTCAAGCGATGTGCAGCGTTGAGTAGAGCGCGCAATGCGTTCACGTCGCCGCCTCCTTTCAAATCGCTCGCCAGCATTGCCCCGATGGGGCCATGTTCTTTGGAATGTTGAGCTTTTGCTTGCTTCTTTCGCTCGAAAACGGTCCCCCTTTTCGGGACTTAGAATTTTGGACTGTGCGTGCTTTGTCCGAAAACCGGTTCCAACTTTTCGGAACGCGCTTTATTGTCCGGCCAAATGGCAGGAGAACATCATGTCAAAAGGGCGGATGCGGCGAATTTTCGTCTGGTCTTTTATAGCGCTGGCAGTGACACCGCTCTTGGCTGCTGGAGCAGGCTATTTCTGGTGGACCCGAAGCTTGCCGAGGCTCAACGCAGAGATAGGTATGCCTGGTTTGGCCGGAGACGTTCGTGTGATCCGCGACAAGCATGGCGTTCCGCATATTTTCGCGGGCGGTCTCAATGATGCTGCGCGAGTGCTCGGCTATCTCCACGCCCAGGACCGCTTCTTTAAGAAGCGGTCC
>CAYVJO010000146.1:4966-7041 GCA_964451735.1 uncultured Hyphomicrobiaceae bacterium
AGATGGATATCACCCGCCGCGTCATGCAAGGCCGGCTTGCAGAGACGATTGGCGCGCGCGGCTTGCCGCTCGACAGGCTGTTCCGCACGCTGGATCTTACCGGACGCGGACGCGACAGTTACGCGGCTTTGTCCGATGAGTTGAAGGCGCATTTGCAAGCCTATGCCGACGGCGTGAACGCCTGGATAGAGACAAGCGGCCAGGCGTTGCCCGCCGAATTTACGCTCCTTGGCTACGAGCCCGAGCCATGGCGAGCCGAAGATGCCGTAATCTGGGGCAAGGGTATGGCCTGGAAACTGAGCGCCAACTGGCGGCATGACGCCGCGCGCGCCAAACTGGCCGAAGCCTATGGTCGCGACCGCGCTGAGCGCCTGTTTCCGCCGCCTCCGCCCACTGCGCCGATCACGCTTGAGCCGGAAATTTCCCACCCCCCCTCGCGCGGCGCCAGATCGTCTGGGGAGAATAGCCCTGCTTTTTCTTTCGCAGACGCTGTGAAAGCACTCGACGCTCTTCTTGGCTTACCCAGTGTCGGGGCGGGCGCGTCGAATGAATGGGTTGTAGACGGCACAAGGACCACGACAGGCAGGCCGATCCTCGCCAACGATCCGCATCTGGAACTGGAGATTCCGATCTTGTGGTATCTGGCTCGGATCACGACGCCGGACGTGACCCTTTCGGGCGCCACCGCGCCAGGCGCACCGCTCATCGTACTTGGGCAGAACGGCCACATCGCATGGGGCTTCACCACCACCGATAGTGATACGCAGGACCTTTTTATCGAAACGCCGGTCGAGGGCGATCCCGGCTCCTATCTGACGCCTGATGGTCCCCGCAAAATCCAGTCCGAAACGGTGACGATCAAAGTCAAGGGCGGGGAAGCCGTCGAACTGGAAATACGGCAGACCCGGAATGGGCCTGTCATCTCCGATATCGGGCAACAGGCAGGTGACCTGGCCAAAGGCGATAAGTTTGTAAGCCTTGCCTGGACCGGCCTTGCGCGCGACGACACGACTGCCGAGGCCCTGTTCGGCATGAGCCTGTCGCGGAATTGGGACGAGTTTCTACAAACGATGCGTTTTTACCGTGCACCTGCGCAAAACATCGTTTATGCGGACCGCGAGGGCAATATCGGCTTCGTCAATGCGGGTATCGTTCCGATCCGCAAGGCGGGTGACGGACGTTACCCCGCCGACGGCGCCAGCGGTTCGGCCGACTGGACGGGTGAGGTCCCACTTGCTGGCTGGCCTAAACTCTTCAATCCGCCCGCCGGAGCCATCGTCAATTCCAACAACGCCATCGTTGGGCCTGATTACCCTTACTGGTACGGACGCGATCAGGCCGAGGGATACCGCGCGGCCCGGATCATAGAGTTGCTCAGCGCCACAGCGCGTCACGATCTCGAAAGCATGGCGGCCATCCAAAACGACATTCAGGCAGCTCATGCCCGCGATCTCGTGCCTTTCCTGCTCAGGCTGAAACCGGAGAGCGAAGCTGAGCGTCGAGTTTTGGACCTCCTCAAGAACTGGAATTTTTCGGCGGATCGTGACCGTCCGGAGCCTCTCATCCTTGACTGGTGGCTACGGCGCATGAACGAGGAACTGCTGAAATCGGGACTCGATGCGCTCGCGCCCGCTTCAGGAGGACTGAACGCCGCGGTCGTCGTCTCGATCCTTCGCGAACCGAATGGCTTCTGCCGCGCGCAAGACGCCGGCGAGGATTGCATGAAGGCGGTGGCAACAGCTTTGCGCGCAACGATAGCGGAGCTGTCGTCCCGATATGGCCCGGATATTGGGTCATGGCGTTGGGGTGACGAACATAAAGCAGTGATGGAGAACCATGTGTTCGACAGTCTGCCCGGTTTCCGTGCCTTGTTCGGCGTCGAATTTCCCAGCGATGGCGGTTTTTACTCTGTGAATCGCGGAGGCAGTCTGGGAGGGCCAGGCGAAAAATTTCCCCTCGTCAGAAAATCGGGAGCAGGGTTTCGCGCAATTTACGATCTCGCCGACCCGGCGCGCTCACGTTTCATTATAGCAACAGGGCAAAGCGCGCACCCGCTGTCGCCCTTCTACTCGGAT
>CAYVJO010000147.1:0-5820 GCA_964451735.1 uncultured Hyphomicrobiaceae bacterium
ATTTCCGTCTGTTGACGTCTTCCGCAAGATGCTTGCGATCGACGAGCAGATTGACAAGCGTGTCATCGGTATCGCTTGGCGCAGAGGTCGCCAGCACCAATCCCGGCAGGTTACGCGCGGCCTTTAGGGCTTGGTCTCGCGTAAGAACGGGCGCGCCGGTCAGCCATTCGAGTTCAAACCGGTTTGGAGTGAGCACGCTTGCGAGCGGGACAAGCGCGGACTTCAGCGCAAGAGCTGCCTCTTCTGCGACATAGAGTCCATCGGGGTGGTCGCCTAGGATAGGATCGCAACAATAGATCAACGCGCTGTTTTTGATTTTCATACGTTGGACGAGACGCGCTGCGAGGAAAACATGGTCAGCGCTCGGGAGATAGCCCGTGAACACGGCATCGACGCGTCCGAACCAGCCATTGGCTTCGATTGCGTCGAGCATGTCTTCCAAAAGCTCTGGCCGAATGCGCTCGCCCGCGCTACGGGGAAGATCGGGTCGGTTCGACAGCAGGACAGTCGGCAAAGCTATGATATCCATGCCAAGCCGCTGCCAGACGAAAATATTTGCCGAATGTCCGACATGACCCTGCGCGACTTGTGAGGAAAGGCTTAATAATGTGGGCATGGCACGATTTCCGACTGAGGACCTTTTTTTTCTCTCATCAAATTCACCTATTCTGTGATGTGATGCGATTGCGCGGTCGCACAAAACAAAGTCAAGGTCTCAGCGAATGAAAATCCGTCCCCGCCGCAGCGTGCTTTACATGCCTGGCTCTAATGCACGCGCGCTCGAAAAAGCCAAAACGCTTTCTGCCGACGCTCTGGTTTTCGATCTGGAGGACGCCGTCTCCCCTGACGCTAAAGACACAGCGCGCGCGCAGGTCAAAGCGGCTGTGCAGGCCGGTGGGTATGGTAAGCGCGAAATCATCATCCGCGTCAACGGCTTAAATACGCCTTGGGGGCGAGACGATCTGTCGGATGCCGCAGGGGCGGGCGCTGACGGAATCCTCATTCCGAAGGTGCAAACGCCCGGCGATCTTGAAGCCATACGATCTTGTCTGCGCGAGGCCGGTGCGCCTGCGTCACAAGCGCTATGGGCAATGATGGAAACGCCGCTTGCCGTTCTGAGCGCTCTCGACATCGCCAACGCCGGCACTGGCGACTATCCGCTCGTTGCTTTGGTCATGGGCACGAACGATCTCGCCAAGGAAACGCGCGCTTCCTTCGGGCAAGGCCGGATCGGCATGATCGCATGGCTATCGAATTGCGTCGCGGCCGCGCGTGCTTTCGACCTCGATATCATCGATGGCGTTTACAATACGATTGGCGATGAGGAAGGTTTGCGCGCCGAGCTTGAGCAGGGACGTCTGCTGGGAATGGACGGCAAAACACTCATACATCCAAGCCAGATTGAGCCATGCAACGACGCTTTCCGCCCGTCGCCGGATGAGGTGGGATGGGCGCGGACAATTGCGGCTGCATTTGCCTTGCCTGAAAACGATGGTAAAGGGGTTATCAAGCTGGGCGACAAGATGGTGGAGAGGCTACATGCGGAAATGGCGAAACGGACAGTTGCGCTGGCGGATATGATTGCACAGATGGATATGTTGGACCGGTAATGAGCCGATGAGCGTTTTGCGATTTTTGATTGTGAGTTGTTTGCTGGCTTGCTTGCCGGCTTGCTCCGAAGTGAACGAGACTGCGCGTGCTACTGTCGCCGACGCCCGCGTTCAATCCGGGGAAGCCCAAGCCACTACAGACAGGGTTTGCGAGACAGTCAAGGCTGTCGCGACCGGGTTTGGCGAGCAATCTGTTGAGCGTTTTGCGCAAAGCAATCTCGATATCGCGATCGACAAGGCAAAGGACGCGCTCATGAGCAAAGGCGCCAAGCGCTTTACTTTGAGCGAGCGTAGCGTCCAATGTTCCGGCTATATCGATTTCGGAGGCTCCATCGGTCGCGAACATAAATGCGATGCCCGCGCCATTTTGTGTACGAAGACTTGAGAGCACGACCAGAAAAAGCGGGGTCGTTTTTGCCTCCGAAGGTGCGGTCAAGCAGAACGTTAAAGCCTGATCAATGATCACGATTTATTGATCGGGCTCTAACCTTTTGTTATCGCGTAATCTTGGCAAGATCAGTTTTCATTTTGCGGATTACACTCAAATGTCCAGATGCTCACCTTATTCAGCTGAAAGCAAGCATCCAGCTTTTTACCGGCTGCTACAAGGACAAAGTCTTGGCGATCCGAAACGCATCCTGACGCTTGTCCTCGATGCTGGCGTCGATTGTTGCCAGCTCCTGCCGGATAGCGCTTAGCTTTTGCTCTTGCGCGCGAAGCGTATCGAGATATTGGCGGCCCAGATCCGAAGCCTGGCCGACGGCCTGGAGATTTTGACGAATGCGCTCCTGGTCGTCGGCTATGCTCGCCGTTTCCGCTTCGAGCTTGGATTTCTGCTGATCGGCAGCGTTGATTGCGACAATAACCGCTCCAAGCTCCGCGATTGCCTTTTGCAAAACCGGACCAGCCGTCTCAAGCCCCAGCAGCGTTGCCCGGATTTGCGCAACGTCAAGGCTTTCGAGGCGAATGATCTGCTGGTCGGTGCGCTCCAGCCTAAGCGTGGCCTTCGTCGTTTGCCCGCTCGGCGCGGCGACGGAATAACGAAGCCGCGCCGCCGTCAGCTCGATCTTGCCTGTATCACCTGCCGGGCTCCATCCGTCGCTGCGTGCTTCGTCGATCACGATATCGCGGTCCTCCCCGTCGGGCGGGGTGATTTCATAGTCGATGGTGTGGACCGACTTCGTGGTCAAAGTCAGAACCCCGTCAATTGCCTTACCAATGCGCGTTTGCCTGACGCCATTGTCGGTGCGGCGAATATCGGTCTTGGCGTCGAGCGCGAAGGTTACGAATTTCTCCGCGCCAGTCGCCATCAGAGGCAGTTGCGCGTCACCCACAAAATTGGCAGCCCCATCGCTGGCGCGCTCGAACGCTGTGATAATCCCGGCTGGCAAAGCGGTTTCCGTGTCATTTTCAAGTTTGATCGATGCCAGCGGGTGCCGTGCGTTGGTCTCGGGCTGATAAAGCCAGCTCCGCGCTCCGGCGATCTGCCGATCCACGAATGGCACCATCATGGTAGAGCCGTTGGCAAGGCTCACCTTTTGCGGGAATGTGTATGCGATCTGCGTCGCCGCCTCTTCGGCTTCGGCAGCGAACGCTGCGCCGCCGAGATCCTGGGACAAAACCGGCTCGGCTTTCTCGCGCATCATCTCGCTCGCCGCCATGACCCCCCTCGGCGCCATCTTGGCGCTCATAGACCTGGCCCGCGCGCTTTCATATGGTGCCGTGCTTGGCGCAGGTTCGGCCATGGCGTCACCAGCTTCATCCCGACGCGGGACGATGCGCTGCGCGACAGTGACCGGGATTTCCGGGCGGTCGGCAAAAAAGGCTGTGTAAAGCGGCTGTTTCAGCGCGACGGGATTGCCCGAAACCAGCGACAATTCCACATCGGACCAGTCGTTGCCGGTCAGATTCTCGACGACGGCCCAACCTTGCAAACGGGCTTTATCGTCGCCGTTCTTGGGAAGAACGAGACGATAGGCTGTCTTCCAGACCGGCGCGGCAACGACATAGCTGAAGCCAGCCTCGCGCGTCTTCTCGCCCACGAGGCTGATCGCCAGGGTGCGACGATCCTTGGCGCGGTTCAGGGCGATCCCTTCCAGCGCCTTGTCGATATTGGCCTGCGTTTCGGCTTCGGCGAAGCGGATGGAGGCAAGGTCTTCGACAACTGCCTGCGCCAGACCGCTTTCGGTCATGAGCGTAAGGCGGTGGCGTGTCATCTGACCACCATTCTCAGGCAGTTGCGTGGTTTCCTCAACGACCTTGAGTAAGCGCCCTTTCGCACTGACCGCGCCCTCGACTTCAACCTCGGAGCCGACCAGCGCATTCAACAGAGCAGGCAGGGAATTCAGAGCATCCGGACCGAAAGGCAAATCTCGAAACAGTTCGGCAAGCGGTGCGCGTCCTGGAAGGCTGACCGCCCCGATCGCGCCGTCTTCATCGAAAATCGTCAGGCTTTTGAGAAGATCGTCCACCTGGTCGAGCCGGACGGGCAGATCGATGACTGCGCCGGGCTCCACCTCTCCCGAATGTGTGAATTGTGCGAGCCCCGCCGTTGATAGGACAACCCGCTTGAGCGCCATTTCGTCAGCCATTACAGGGTGCGACAAGCTGGCGGCGATTGCCGCGATAACGATTTTTTTCATTGGCTCTTTCCATCCTCAAGCGCTCTTTAAAGCCACGGCCGGCGAATATGGCGTTCTGTGCCCGCTGCGTGCATTAAACTTGGGCTTTAACTCCGTTTCGATCGATGCAATGACGAGGCAATATCCGCATCCATCACATGCGCTGAACTCTTCCGCCCGCGTCATGAATTGCGAATGAATAGCGGCGCTTTCACGATTAGAACGCTTTCAATACCCCTGATCTCACAAAGAGCGAAAGGTAAAAAAACGAAAATGTTGAATGCCCTGACTTTGATTTTTTGCTGCCAGTTGGCTGGCGAACTTTGTGTCAAGACCACGGGGCTTCCGATGCCGGGTCCCGTTTTCGGTATGGTTCTGCTTTTCGCCGGCCTCATGATCCGGGGCGGCGTGCCCGACACGATCGCGGCCGTCGGCAATGCACTGCTTGGGAATCTCTCCTTACTCTTCATCCCCGCGGGCGTTGGCGTCATGCTGCATCTGAAGCTAATCGGTACGGAGCTCTTGCCGATATCTGCCGCGCTGATTGGATCGACGCTCATAACCGTAGCTGTCACGGGTCTCATGATGCAATGTCTGAGTAAGGGCAGCCGCGGCGCAGACGAGACCGAAACGAACGGGGATGCGTCATGACAGCGGATCTGCGCGACATCTGGGTCTATCTCTCCGCCAGTCCGCTCCTCCATCTCACCCTAACGCTTCTCGCCTATCAGGCAGGAAACTGGGTATACCGCAAAGGCGGGCTCAACCCGCTGCTCAATCCGGTGCTTCTTGCCGTTTGCGCAATCGTCGCCGCGCTGACGCTGACAGGCACGCGCTATCAGGCCTATTTCCAGGGCGCGCAATTCGTTCACTTCCTTCTCGGTCCGGCAACGGTCGCGCTTGCCATTCCTCTCTACCGGCAATTCGAGCGGGTCAAGCATTCGGCCGCCGCGATACTCATCAGCGTTGTGTCGGGTTCGCTCACAGCCTCGCTTTCCGCGGTCGCGCTGCTCATGCTGTTCGGCGGAGGCTGGGAAACTGCAATATCAATAGCGCCGAAATCGGTGACCGCGCCCGTCGCCATGGGGATATCCGAGCAGCTTGGAGGGCTCCCCTCGCTAACGGCGGTGCTTGTCATCCTGACCGGCATTCTCGGCGCCATGCTCGGGCCACCGCTTCTGGATCTGATCGGCATCCGCGATTGGAGCGCGCGCGGCCTCGCCATCGGCACGGCAAGCCATGGCATCGGAACGGCGAGGGCTTTGCAAGTCAACGAGGTTGCCGGTGCCTTTTCAGGTCTCGCCATGGGGCTGAACGCTCTCGCAACCGCTATCCTGTTGCCACTGGTCTGGAGACTGCTGTTCTGATGCGCCTGTAAGCCTTTTGGAGCGAATTTACGTTTTGAGCCCCGTTTTCGGCCAGACCCATTTTGTAAGATCAAATCCACAGAGCGCCACTAGAAACCTGTAGCCGGCTGAAGGATCGTGTGATCCAAACAATGCAAATATGGGTGCTGCGCCGGGATGCAAAGTTACGTCCAACCACTTGCGCAATTGGAGGCGAATGCGTTCTCCGGTCATCACACCATT
>CAYVJO010000147.1:5830-7027 GCA_964451735.1 uncultured Hyphomicrobiaceae bacterium
GGCGCCACGTGGCCGCCAGGCATTCATTCATGTAGACTCTCGATCCTGGATTGGGATCACTTTGATTTTTTCCCGATTGCGGCTTACTTACCCCATGCAATCGAGGTCTTGAGCAAATGAGGGGCGATGCACGTTAGAATCTTGGGATCGGCCGCAGGCGGCGGTTTTCCGCAATGGAATTGCGCGTGCCGCAATTGCGCCGATCTGCGCCGCGGCGTTCCTGGACTGAAACCCCGCAGCCAGTCGTGTGTGGCGGTAAGCGCCGATGGCGTACACTGGTGTTTGCTCAATGCCTCGCCAGATCTGCGCCAGCAGCTCGGCGCGTTCGATGCACTCGCCCCCCGCCTCGACCTGGGACCGCGAAATAGCCCGCTCCGCGCCGTGATCCTGACCAACGCCGATGTCGATCATATTGCCGGCCTTCTCAACCTTCGTGAAGGCCAACCCTTTCATCTATTCGCGGC
This sequence comes from uncultured Hyphomicrobiaceae bacterium, assembly GCA_964451735.1. Classification (GTDB taxonomy): domain Bacteria; phylum Pseudomonadota; class Alphaproteobacteria; order Rhizobiales; family Rhodomicrobiaceae; genus JAHQVI01. Next base: position 6,295 of record CAYVJO010000147.1, read on the forward strand.
GCAGCGCACCCTCGACGCCATCGACGCCAATCCGATTTTTGGCGTGATGCACCCTGGCGTGGTGCGGCGAACGGCCGTGACCATGGAGGAGCCCTTCGAGCCGCAAGGGTGCGCCGGGTTGCAGGTTCAGATGTTCGCGGTTCCGGGCAAAATTGCGCTTTACCTGGAAAATGCCGAGGCAGGTCCGGATTTCGGCACTGGAGAGGGCGATGTGGTGGGTCTCAAGCTTCTTGATGAGCGAACAGGCCGCTTCATGTGCTATGTGCCTGGATGCGCTGGAATAAATGGCGGGCTCCTGAGATGGATCGACGGGGCAAGCCTTTTGCTATTCGACGGCACGCTTTACGCGGACGATGAGATGGTCACACACGGCCTGTCGCACAAAACAGGCGCTCGCATGGGCCATATCAGCATGTCGGGTGAAACCGGCTCCATTGCCTTGCTTGCGGATGCCGATGTCAAACGGCGCGTTTTCATTCATCTGAACAATTCTAACCCCGTGCTTCGCGAGGACAGCCCTGAAAAGCGGGCCGTCTCCGCTGCAGGGTGGGAGATCGCCGAGGATGGCCTGGAGTTCCGCCTATGAGCGAGCAGCTGAGCCCTGACGCATTCGAGACCGCGATACGTGCCGTTGGCGCGGAGCGCTATCACGACAAGCACCCGTTTCATCATCTGCTGCACTCCGGCAAGCTCGATAAAGGCCAGGTGCAGGCATGGGCGCTCAACCGCTATT
>CAYVJO010000148.1:0-2692 GCA_964451735.1 uncultured Hyphomicrobiaceae bacterium
GGGACTCAAATGTCAAATTCGCTCCACTAGAGCGTAATCCGCAAAAGTGGAAACCGGTTTTGCGAAAAGATTACGCCAAGACAAACAGTTAAAGCCCCGTTCCGAGTCCATCAGAGCAGTCAGCCTCTAGTGGCAGCGCCAGAGCTTGCGCAGGCCGTAGTCAAGGTCAGCCCCGGCTCATGGCCGGGGCAACAGATGTTTCCGCCAAAACTATCGGGGTTTGGTCAAATAGTCGGATCGAATACAACTTACCTATAGTTCTGCTGCGCCATAGTCTTGTGGTGTCTTACAAGAGCCATCCACCAATGTATTGTCTGTGAGTTTCTGCATCGATTTTCAGAACTCATTCTGTGGCATAGGTTTAGATCAATGCACTATATGCTGCGCCGTTGCCACCATCCGCGTTTTGCCCCTTTCGGTTTGGGACTGGATGAAACGCTTGCTTCTTCTAGGGCCGCAACAGGCGTTTGATCAGGCTCCAAGCCTTGCGAACCCTTGTCATCGACAATTCCCTCCGCAGACTGGCCGTTATGTTTGCCGCTTCCGTTGACGGCATGACTAGGTTTCCGTTTCGGCTGGCTGCGAAAGGAGCGCGTATCGTCATGATCCGGGGCCACCTCATGCTTGGCTTCCGTAAAAATTTCGTCAACTTTTGGCGTTTTGCTTGCAAGGATATCGGCGTCTTCCCGGTATGGCTGATCCTCCACGACAGGTTCGGACACTGCGGCGGGTAAGATCGGGGCTGAAATCACGACTGGCGTGTCGCGCGAGACAGCGCTTGTTTCGCTTTCCTGGCGTGTGATGGTTTCGGGAGCACGTGCGCCACGTTGCTGACGTCCTCCGCGCCGGCCCCTGCGCCTCGACCGCCGTCGCGGCTTGTCATTGTCCTCGCCCGCTTCCGCCTCGACGCGAGAGCCATTCACGCGCGTTTCTTCCTCGGCGCCGTCCTCGGTTGAGCGCTCCGTTTTATCCTCGAAAGGCGCAGGGCCAAGGCTGACCCTCTGGTCCTGATCCTGATCGCCTTCGTCGCGTCCGCGTTTGCGCCGCCGTCTGTGGCGCGAACGGCGGGCTTGATCGTCCTCGGCCTCGCCAGACTCGGTTTCGAATGGCTGAATGATCCGGTCGCTCTGCGAAACTGGCGTAGCGACGGTGCCGGACGCTACAGCCGCTATGGTGGAGACTTTCTCGATGAAAAAATTCGCGCCATGCATACGGTCGCTCGCCGTGACACTGATCACGACATTATGGCGCGCCTCGATGTCGCGCAAATAGGTCCGCTTTTGATTGAGAATGTACAGAGCCGCTTCCGCGGAGGTGACCGCATTCAAATTGCATGGCGAATTCGTTCTCAGCCAGTCTTCGAGGCTGCGCAAGACCGAGAGCGAAACAGACTCAGTCGATCGGACGAACCCGGTGCCCTGGCAGTGCGGGCAAGGCGTCGTGGAGCCTTCCACCATTCCGGTGCGAATGCGCTGGCGAGACATTTCCATGAGGCCGAAATGGCTGATACGCCCGACCTGAATGCGGGCTCGATCGTTTCTAAGGCAATCCTTGAGCTTGCGCTCGACAGCCCGATTGTTCCGCTTCTCTTCCATATCGATGAAATCGATTACAATCAGTCCAGAGAGATCGCGCAACCGGAGCTGCCGGGAGATTTCCTCGGACGCCTCCAGGTTGGTCTTTAGAGCCGTGTCCTCGATCGAATATTCGCGGGTGGATTTGCCGGAGTTTACATCGACCGCGACGAGTGCCTCGGTCTGGTTGATGATTATGTAGCCGCCGGACGGCAGCGTAACCTGCGGGCTGAACATTGCGTTCAACTGGCGCTCAACCTCGTAGCGAGTGAAAAGCGGCTCGGGCTCCTTGTAAGGCTGTACATTCTTGGCGTGGCTTGGCATCAGCATACGCATGAAATCCTTGGCGTCACGATACGCGTCGTCGCCCGCCACGAGAACTTCGTCGATTTCGCGATTGTAAAGATCGCGTATCGACCGCTTGATGAGGTCGCCTTCCTCATACACGAGGCAAGGCGCGGTCGAGTGGAGGGTCAGATCGCGCACATTCTCCCAAAGCCGAAGCAAATATTCATAGTCACGCTTGACTTCTGTTTTCGTGCGTGCGGCACCCGCCGTGCGGATGATCAGCCCCATGCCTTCATCTACGTCGAGCTCACCAGCAATTTCACGCAGTCGCTTGCGGTCGCTTGGCGAGGAGATCTTTCTGGAAATCCCGCCCCCGCTCGCCGTGTTCGGCATCAAGACCGTATAGCGTCCAGCCAGAGACAGATAGGTTGTTAGCGCCGCGCCTTTATTGCCGCGTTCTTCCTTGACGACCTGAACGAGCAGAATTTGGCCGCGCTTGATGACTTCCTGAATTTTGTACGTCCGGCGCCTGCGGCGGTTGCGTTGCGGCAGCTCTTCCAAAGCATCTTCACTGCCAACCGACTCGACGATATCCATATCCGAGTGCTCGTCGCCCTCGCCATTGATATTAAAGTCCAAATCCCGGCCGTTTACGTCACGATCGTCGAAGGGCTGAATTTCTTCGATCATCTCGCCGGCTTCACGCCCGGCTGGCGGGACCTCGATCGTTCCTCCCTCCGCGCCGTGTGATTGCGACGGCTCGGTTTCCTCCGATATGGCCACAACGGACTCATCGGCTTCCGAAATCCGCGGCGAATAGATGGAAGGGG
>CAYVJO010000148.1:2702-6743 GCA_964451735.1 uncultured Hyphomicrobiaceae bacterium
GTCGCGCGATCGTCTTCGTCCTCAACGGGCGGAATGAGGGTGTGACGACTCCCAGCCTCGGCTTCAGCCTCCCCTTCAAAAACGTCGCTTTCGGACTGGTCGGAGAAAGGCTCGTCCGATCGCGCACCGTTCGATCTGGCGGTGCTGCGTCCTTCGCCCTCGTCTTGGTCAAACGACCCATGCCGGGATAAGCGCGCTTCTTCCTGTTTCAGCGCCTGCCTTTCGGCCATTGGCAGTTGGTAGTAGTCGGGATGGATCTCGCTGAATGCCAGAAAGCCGTGACGATTTCCGCCATAATTAACAAAAGCGGCTTGAAGTGAGGGTTCTACGCGCGTGACTTTTGCAAGATAGATATTGCCTCGGAGCTGTTTTCTGGAGGCCGATTCGTAATCGAATTCCTCAACCCGATGACCGCGAAGCACCACCACCCGGGTTTCCTCCGGATGAGTGGCGTCGATAAGCATTTTGTTTCCCATGTCTTTTTATCTCCCGCACGCCAGGGCGAACGAGACCGGAAACCGTAAAGGCTTGACCCAAGGCTCTTTGCCGCGCTGGAGCACGTAATGTCGGTTGGCGCAGGGTCGTGCAGCGACTGTGCGCGAAAGGCGTGGCTCCAATTTGCCGCTGGCCTGTAAAGGCGTGGCAGCTTCGGGAGACGCATTGATCGAGCATAGCGCGCATGTCAAAACCGGAGCGCAGGGTTATCATTTTTCCAATGAAACGAGCAGGCGCTGTTCAGATGCCCGCATCATTTCGATTCCTCAAAGTTCAGGGCGGAGATTGTGTCGATCCGATACAAACAACCTACGCCACGCTCCTGCTGCGCCATATTTAACTCGCGCAAGGAACGTTATTAAAAATCTGATCAGAGCGTTCCCTGCCTGCTCTCATGAGGGGCTGGGTGCCTGAATTCCCAGTCGATGCTTCGTCCCGAATTCGAGATTGGAGGCAAAGATGAGAACAAGTTCATGTTTCGTCGCGGCTTTCGGCCGAGCCATGCAGTTTACATCGCATCAATATGATGCTGCCCGGCGCATAACGCTACGAGTCACAACTAATACAGTCTGTATCCCCGCTCGGCAAGTGCCAGCACAGCCTCTTGCTGTGCGTAACATGCAAATCACAACGTTACCTTAATTCTTGTCTTTATCATAAGGCTTGAAACACGCATAGTGCGCTGGGTTTTGGCCTGCGCATGGAATTTGCCAATTATGGAGCTTTTGTCTTGCCGATGCGCACAATTGCGCTGATCTTCCTACGCCGCACTGCTCTTCTTGCGGCAGCGGCGCTGGCTCTGGCACAGCAGCCGCAATCGCTCGCAGCGGATCGCTCTGCGATCGCAAAGGACGCTCGCATCGGGGGCGACCTGACACGGACGCGATTCGTTGCCGATCTTTCTGAAACGGTGGAATTCCGCGCGTTCCTGCTCTCCGATCCGTATCGAGTCATCGTCGATTTGCCGGAGGTGAATTTTCTTATGCCGACCGGGATCGGCGACAAGGGCAAAGGGCTGGTCAGCCGTTTTCGCTACGGCCTTTTCGCAGCAGGCAAATCTCGCATCGTGATCGATGCAGCGGGGCCTGTTTTGATAGACAAGGCTTTCGTGAGGGCAGCCGACAACGGCCAGCCTGCCAGGCTCGTCATTGATCTCGTGGCGACCTCACCGGAAAAATTCGAAGAACAGCGCGAGCGGCAAGCTCTGTTGCAATCGGCTTCGCCTAACGGCTTCCGAACCAGCACCGAAGAGGCAGGCGGCCTGCCCAACGATACCAAACGGCAAGCTCTGCCAGGAAAAAGCAAACCCGTGATCGTGCTCGATCCAGGCCATGGCGGTGTAGACCCCGGAACAATCAGCGCCAATGGGGTTTATGAGAAAAATGTCGTGTTCGAGTTTTGCATGGCGTTGAAAGGCAAGCTTGAAGAAACGGGACGCTACCGGGTGTTGGTCACTCGGGGTGAGGATGTGTTCGTGCCTCTCGACGGACGCGTCGAATACGCCCGGAAAGAGCAAGCAAGCCTTCTGATTTCCGTTCATGCGGACGCGTTGGACATCAAGCACCCGCTCGTCAACGCCAGGACCATCAATGATGTGCGTGGCGCAAGTGTTTACACTTTGTCAGAGGAGGCATCGGATGAATTGGCCAAGTTTATCGCTGCGCGCGAGAACCGTTCCGACATTCTCGCGGGGGTCGAACTTGCAGGGACGACGGATGACGATCTCGCCAGCATTTTGATCGATTTGATGCATCGCGAAACGAAAAATCTCTCGATTTCATACGCGAAACTTCTGCTTGATCAATTAAAGGGAGTGATACACCTTACGGCTAGTCCTCATCGTTTCGCCAATTTCAGGGTGTTAAAAGCTCAAGATGTCCCCTCGGTGCTTATCGAGCTGGGCTATTTGAGCAATGCGGACGATGAAAGGTCCTTGACCTCCGAGGAGTGGCGGGCAAAAGTTGCAAACGCTATTACGGAGTCGATTAATGCGTTTTTCGCAAAACGCATGGTCAGCGCCCCCGGCTAAACAATAGGCGCGATCGGTGAGCAATCAAGAGACACGTTTTATGCTGACATTCATTGGCCGCCTTGTGAGTGTGCTCTTTTATAAAGCGCTTGCGCAGATCAAAATATGTGTAAGCCGTATTCAAATCATACGCGCGCCTTCGCTTCGAATTTGTTTTTGCATTAGTTTACCGGACTTCGGCAGCAACCTCTGTTTGGATCTATGACAAGAGGGAATTAAAGCAAATCATGCAGTCACATGCCCCCATGATGCCGCCGGGCAGGAAAAAACGCCGGACAAGCCTTACATTACGCTTTCTGGGCTTTATCTTTACGGCTGGTGGTATATTGTTTCTTGCTGGTGCGGCGGTCGCCGGCTATTTTTTGTGGCAGATTTCCAAGGATTTGCCTGATTATGAAGGCTTGGCCAGATATGAGCCAGCCGTAATGACGCGCGTTCACGCCAATAATGGCAGTCTTATCGGCGAGTATGCGCGAGAAAAGCGGATCTATCTCCCGATCAGTGCAATTCCCCAAAATGTAATTCATGCATTCGTATCCGCTGAAGACCAGAATTTCTTCCAGCATACGGGACTCGATTTCCAAGGCATCGCCCGCGCCGTCGTAACCAATGCACAGCGCGCCATCAAAGGCGGCGGCCGTATGGAAGGTGCGTCCACCATAACGCAGCAGGTTGCCAAGAATTTCCTGTTGTCCAACGAGCGCAGCATGATGCGCAAGCTCAAAGAAGCTATTCTCGCGATCCGGATCGAGCGCGCCTTTCCGAAAGAGAAGATTCTTGAGCTTTATCTCAACGAAATTTATCTCGGGATCGGCGCTTACGGCGTTGCGGCGGCGTCTCTCAACTATTTCGGCAAGGAGCTTAAAGACCTTGAGATCGAGGAAGCGGCATACCTGGCTTCGCTTCCCAAGGCTCCGAACAATTACCATCCCTTGCGGCACGCCAATCGCGCCGTCGCCCGCCGGAATTGGGTTATCGACCGCATGGCGGATGACGGACGGATCACGCAGGCCGAGGCGAACGAGGCAAAACAGCGCCCCTTTAACGCGATGCCGCGCGTGATTGCCTCGACGCAATTCGCAGCCGAATATTTCGCCGAGGAAGTCCGCCGGACTCTGATAGACCTCTACGGCGAAGACAAGCTCTATGGCGGCGGCCTGTCGGTGCGCACCACCCTTGATCCGCGGCTTCAGCGGATTGCCCGCAAGGCTCTGGTCGATGGCTTCGTCGCCTTTGATCGCCGCCGCGGCGGCTGGCGCGGACCTGTGGACACGATCGAAGTGACGGGCGATTGGGGCACCGCGCTTGCCGGCTTGCCGCTCTGGTCCGACATCGCGCCCTGGACGCTCGCGGTCGTGCTGGAAGTGTCCAAGGACAAGGCCGTGGTCGGTATTCGTCCGCGCCGCGATGCCGCCGGACAATTGCTGCCGGAGCGCGAGACCGGTGTCATCCCGTTCGAAGAGGTGAAGTGGGCCAAACCGAAGGTCGGCCGCGGGTTCGGCGCCGCTCCCACATCG
>CAYVJO010000148.1:6753-7021 GCA_964451735.1 uncultured Hyphomicrobiaceae bacterium
GAAGCCCGCCGAAGACGGCACGCCCGCCGCCCCGACCGACGAATTCAAGGGCCAATGGTCGCTGCAACAAGTCCCCGAGATCAGCGGGGCACTCGTCGCCATGGACCCGCATACCGGCCGCGTGGTCGCCATCGCCGGCGGGTTCAGCTTCGCGCAGAGCCAGTTCGACCGCGCCACCCAGGCGCGCCGCCAGCCGGGCTCCTCGTTCAAACCGCTGCTCTACACTGTGGCGCTCGACAACGGCTACACGCCTTCGAGCATTGTCGTC
>CAYVJO010000149.1:0-3948 GCA_964451735.1 uncultured Hyphomicrobiaceae bacterium
TTTAAGATCTCATTGCAGCCAAACCCGCTATTTACTAATTATAAAGAATAAATTTCACCTTTGACCTGCCGGTGAGACATTTTTAAAATCGTGATGGGTGACGCCACGATGGCGTCCATAGCCAGCTCAACACGTTTTTCGTCCATGGGTTACGGCTTTGTTCGAGTCAGGAAATGAAATTGTCGATCTGGTAGCGCGCATCCTCGTGGTGCTGCTCATCATATTCGCGATCGTCGAGTACATAATCTACAAGCGGCAGGAGTGGATCGCGAATTGTCTGATCCTCGCTGAACGCGACTACAATAATGTGGCGAGCGGTCTGGCGCATGGCGGGCGCAAGGAGCGCGTCGCAGAACGGCGCGAATGGAACAAGATGGTTCTGCCCGGGGAGACGCCAGCAATGGGCGGCGGCACGACACCGGAGACTGCCTTCGCCGGCGTGCAATATAATCAAGCCGGCTATCGCAGCGTCGCCCATGAACTGGTCGCGGCGAACGAAAAGGAAATGACCGGAAAGGGCGCGACCATGGGCAAAGCCGCCACAACCGCCTTTTTGCTTAAGGAGCTTTACGAAGGCAATATCGAAACGGCGCAGAGCAAGATTTTCACCGATACGAAGAATAATGATGGAAAGGCGCCTTATATTGCGCCTGGCATTTATGAACTCGTCGGCTTCGACAAATTCGACCCGAAAACCGGTTTCCCGCCGCATGCCGGTGTCGATAAATGGCTGTTACGCCGTGTCGTGCGATCCTGGAATTTCCCCCGAGACATCCGCATGATCAAGACCGACGAGCATGGCGTGAAATCTTTCCACAAGCCGATAGACGCTCTGAATCAACTCCTTCAGCAGAATATCTGAGGAAAGCCGTTGAGAGCCTCGGACCGAAAACTGCGACCCGGTCCCGCAAACTGCTCAAACACAGAAAAGCTGAGACAAAGAGCCTGAAAGGTCGATCATAATTGCCGGGCCGCGCGTGATCATGAGATAGGCCGCCCCAGCGCAGAGCACACTCAAGGTGACGACGATCATAGCCCTTGTGGCGAAAGTCATAACGCGCCTCCAGCGTGTTATTCAGCGGGAGCTGCCATGGCCAGACGTGGTGCCGGAGCTTCCCTGATCGGCAAATGACAGAGAGCCGCCAGGAAGCTCACCGCGACAACCGACCACCACAACATTTCATAAGACTGATATCGGTCATAAAACCAGCCGCCAAGCCAGGCTCCGAGGAACCCGCCGACCTGATGCGAGAAGAATACGACACCATAGAGCGTCGAAAGCCAGCGCGGCCCAAAAAACGTCACGATCAGGCCGCTCGTCAACGGGATCGTCCCCAGCCACAAAAACCCGAGTATAGCAGCCGCGACGATCACAGTCGTCTCGGTCAAAGGCAGGTAGAGAATTCCAAGAAATACGATGCCGCGTCCCAAATACAGCAGGGTCAAGACGATTTTCTTGGGCACGATCTCGCCTGCCTTGCCGCATAAATAGGTACCGGCAATATTTGTGAAACCGACGACCATCAACGCGACCACGCCGAGGCTGGCCTCGAAATTTTTGTCCATGAGGAAGGCGGGAAGATGCGTCGCAACCGCCGCCAGTTGAAAACCGCAGACGAAAAAACCCAGCGTGAGGAGCACAAAGCTCGGATGGGAGAGCGCCTCACGAAGCGCCGCGCCAAGCCGTTGACCTTCAATTGGCGCAGAGGTGTGCGCGCCGCGCGCGTATCTGCTTGCCCCGCTGGTCATGGCGAACCCCAGAGGCGCCATCAGGGCTGCCGTTACCGCCATGAGAAACAGCGTCACAACCCAGCCGGTTTCCGTCATCAGGACATGAACGTAAGGCAAGGCTGCGAACTGTCCGATGGCACTGCCCATGCTCGTCAAGCTCAAGGCGGCGGCGCGTTTCTCCAGGGGCGCAGCGCGGCCAACAACGCCGAGCACGGCTGTGAAACCGCTGCCGGCAATCCCAAGACCAATGAGAACGCCGCTGAAAATCAAGCCGGTCTCCCCGCTCGAACTCGCCATGACGACGAGCCCCGCCACATAAAACGAAGCCCCTCCTAGCACCACCCATTTCGCGCCAAACTTGTCGCTAAGCGCCCCGGCAAACGGCGAGGCCACGCCCCACAAAAGGTTTAGCAAGGCGATAGAGAGCGAAAACACCTCACGATTGATCTGTAGATCCATCGTGACGGGTTTGAGAAACAGCCCGAATGTCTGCCTCATCCCCATGTTGATAGCGAGGATTGCGCCCGCAGCGAGAACGATCCACCAGATGGAGGAAAACGGTTGTTTGTGAGTGCTCATGATGCTGCAACGTATGTGACAGGCTAGCAGAAATGCTTCTATCGATCACTGCGCAAGTCAAATGATAATTTCACATGTCAGCCATCACCAATGTTTATACTGATCAAGCATGAGGCAATAGTTGTTGATGGCGGTCGGTAGGCACGCCTTCGATATTGAAGGTCCGGGAGCGCATGGAAAGGCACCAGGCGCCATCGCTCCCCTTTGATATTGCAAAAAGATTATAGCCGGCGCTTTTGGCTGGATCGTTGCTTGCGAAAGACGCCGAGGGAGCGCCGACAATTGCAACTGGCCCCGTCGTCGACTCAAACCGCGTCAGCATTGCGCGATGATTGTGACCGTGCAGAACCAGTTCCGCCCCATGCTTTTCGAGGATGGCGCGAAAAGCGGACGCATCATGCAAAGCGCGCTGCCATGCCGTCATGCCCGGCAGAGGCGGGTGATGGATGAGCACGATTCTGAAATAGCCCTCATTCCCCAGTTGCCGCAAAAGCTTGCCGGCGCGCTGGATCTGCTCTCCGCCGAGGCGGCCGGACGCCATGGCAGGCATGGTGGGCCGCGCGGAAGACAAGCCGATCAACGCGATCTCGCCAAACAGACGGACAAAGGGGAAAATGGATATTGTGTCCCCAGCGTAAGGCTGACCCGCATCGTTCGCGGCCATGTAGGGCTGCCAGCTTTTGAAGCCCGTGTCACGCAGAAACGGCACGTAGGCGTCGTGATTGCCCGGAATGACAGTAACGGCATCGGCCCGCCCCAAGCTTTCGAGCCAGAGGCGCGCGGCGCGAAACTCTTCTGGCAGCGCGATATTGACGAGATCACCCGTCACTGCAATATGGTCTGGTTTGCGCTCAAGGAGATCGCCGACCAGACGATCGAGTATGTCGCGCCGGTGCCCCCCCTTGCGTCGATGCCAATTGATATAGCCAAGCGCGCGCTTGCTCGCGAGTTGATGTAACATCGGTCTCGGCAGCGGCGCCAGATGGACGTCGGAAAGCTGGGCAAGGGTGAACATGGGCTTGGTTACGACCAGAAATTCATTGGCGGTGTTTGTGTAGCAAATCGGGTTTGGCTCCGAACAGCTTTAATACGACCGCGGGAGAGGGAGAACGTATGTCGCGCAAGCTCATGCAGCGCGTATTGTTTCCATATTGGCGGCTGACGCGCGGTATGACGTTCGGCGTTCAGGGCGTCATCGTCAGGAACAGCCGCGAAGTGCTGCTTATCCGCCACGGCTATCGTCCCGGCTGGCATTTCCCGGGCGGGGGCGTGGAGTGGCGCGAGACCATGCTCACAGCCCTTGCTCGTGAAGTCCGGGAGGAAACCGGTGTCATCGCTCAGGGTGAGCCGAAGCTTCATGGTGTATTCGCGAATTTCCAGGCCGCACCCAGCGATCATGTTGCCGTCTATATCATCGAACGCTGGTTGCAGCCGGCCGTTCCCGCGCCGAATTTCGAAATCCAGGAGCAGCGCTTCTTTGCGCTAGACGATTTGCCAAGCGATATCGTCCAAGGCGCAAACAGGCGCATTTTGGAAATCTTCGAAGCCAAGCAGATCAGCCAGCATTGGTAAGACTGAAACGCCTCCGCCTTACTCAACGCTTATGAGCCTCGTCGAGGTCAAGCTCGGGACCGCGCG
>CAYVJO010000149.1:3958-6999 GCA_964451735.1 uncultured Hyphomicrobiaceae bacterium
CTGTCGGGTTGATCTGCCGATGCGAGCCGTAGTAGTGGCTTTTAATGTGCTTGAAATCAACCGTCTCACGCACGCCGGGATGCTGATAAAGCTGGCGCACGTAGTTCGAGAGAGCATCATAATCGGCGATGCGGCGCTTGTTGCACTTGAAATGGCCGTAATAGACCGCATCAAACCTCACGAGCGTTGTAAACAAGCGCCAGTCCGCTTCGTTCAGCGTTTCACCGGCCAGATAGAGCTGGCGGGATAGCTTTTCCTCAACCCAGTCGAGCGTATCGAACAACGCCTCGAACGCCTCTTCATAAGCGCCCTGAGATGTGGCGAAACCGGCTTTGTAAACCCCGTTATTCACAGTGTCGTAAATGCGCTCGTTCACGGCGTCGACCTCTGCCCGCAAAGCTGCGGGATAATAGTCACCGGAGCGCGCGCCAAGATGATCGAAGGCGCTATTCAGCATTCTTATAATTTCCGAGGACTCATTCGAGACGACCGTGCCGCGCTCCTTGTCCCACAAGACCGGAACCGTAACACGGCCTGTATAATCAGTTTTGGCTTGCACATAAATCTCGTAAAGATAGTCGCGATGATTGACGCGGTCGCCGGTTGCTCCGGGAAAATCCGCACTGAATGTCCAGCCATACTCGGCCATATGCGGATGCACCACATCGACGCCGATCATGTCTTCAAGTCCCTTCAAGGTGCGGAAGATCAAGGTGCGATGCGCCCAAGGGCAGGCAAGGGATATGTAAAGATGATAGCGCCCAGGCTCCGCCTTGAAGCCATCTTCGCCACTTAGACCGCGGCTTCCATCTGGAGTTATCCAGCTCCGAAAGACGGACTCCTCGCGTTTGAAACGCCCTCCACTTTTGTCGGTGTCATACCATGTGTCTCGCCAGACCCCATCCACCAAAAGACCCATTCCAGACCGTTCCTTTCCAACTTCGCCCCCTAGCTTGCGCGTTTGCTTCTGGACGAGTTCTGTTTCCCATGATATGGCCCACTTATCATGACAAACCTACAGACTTTCACATCGTTCCGCTTTCGTGCGTCATTTCGACGATGCCCCGGTTCGGAAAATCGAACTGGCGCACACGGCGGGTCATGACTGAAACACTTCCATATATAGCCTGATCGCCCCCCTTGCCTGCCGTCGCGCTTCTCCGTTATTGCCAAAACTGCGGACAGGCTATTGCGATGACATGTAAATTTTCAATCCGTTCTCAAACACCCGAGGACAACGCGCCGATAGCAGCGCTACATCGGGCGGCATTCGGCCCGGGGCGTTTCGCGCGAACGGCATTCCGGATCCGCGAAGCCTCCGACGCAGGCCCTCGCATCGCCTTGACTGCGTGGCGCGACCACCAATTGGCCGGCGCAATCCAGCTCACGCCTATCACAATCGGCAACCGCCGGGGCGCCATGCTGCTCGGCCCGCTCGCCATCGCGCCGGCTTACAAAAATCAGGGATGCGGGCTGAAACTGATGAAGGAAGGGCTGGATCGTGCAACAGCGCTTGGCTTCCAACTGGTCATACTTATTGGCGATCTGCCCTATTATCGCCGCGCAGGTTTCGTCACCGTCCCACTCAGCCGCATCGCACTGCCAGGGCCAGCCGATCCGGCGCGGTTACTCGCGGCAGAGTTGCAGCCAGGCGCGCTCGATGTGTTTTACGGGCTGGCGCAAGCGGATAATACCCCTGGGCCCTAAACCGGCGGATAAATCACTCAATCCTCCAGCTTGCGCGCCTCATCGGGAAGCATGATCGGAACTCCGTCCCGGATCGGGTAGGCGAGCCGTGCGGCTTCGCTGACCAACTCCTGTTTCTCGCGGTCGTAGCGCAATGTTGTTTTCGTCAGAGGACAAACGAGGATTTCCAGCAAACGGTGATCGATGGCTTTGGTGGTATCGGGAGGTGTGGTCATGGCGGCCTTTCCGGATGGCTGGTCCATTCGCTAGAGCATCGGACCGAAAAGTACAAAGCGGTTTTCGGACAAATCCGCTGCTGGAACGGACAGAAAGAGCACTATAGCCAGATCTGACTAGAAGTCCGGCGCACTAAGTCTCTGACGAGGAGTTTGTGCGTTTGTCTGGCACATGCGAATTTGAATTTTAAAGCATGGACAGGCAAGGATCATCAATCGCTTATAGCGCGTAAGCCGATGGGAAGAAACGCTAACATTTGTCATATAATTGCGTTATGGTCACATTATATTCGATGCTTTATGGCTTTTTTGGCTCAAATGGGCTCGTAAAACACATAGAATATCCAAATTGGCCTCAGTCATAATCATGGCGGCTTATAATAAAAAACATTAACCTTGCTCACAGTCGAACTGATACTGCTGGCGGCGCATCTTTGACGGCGGACTGCCGATTAGACGAGACGATCGCTCCACGACGCGGTAGCTGTGTTCAGAGTGGCCGCGGCCACATGGAAGCCGGTCGGATCGTGTTCATGCGAGCGATCCTGACACGTATTACTAGGGCTTGCTCCGGTTGCAGCCACGCTGTGACCGGGGGTTTTTGGAGAGATGAATGATCTTAAGCGCCCGACGTATCGCCAGCAAATTCCGGCCAAGATCCTTGCAGGGCTTACCGCCCTTTATCTTGCCGTTCCGCAACAAGCGCGGCAAGCGGATGCCCATCATCCCGATCGGCCGGATGCTTAAGATTTACGGGCGGATAGGGAATTTGGAGGTGCGGCTCGCGCGGTCCCGAGGCGATTTGCGACGGGCGCAAAAGCTTCGTTATGAAGTGTTTTACGAGGAAATGAACGCCACGCCAAATGCAGCGGCTTTGTTGAGCCGCCGCGACGAGGATGCCTATGACGATCTTTGCGATCATCTCCTCGTCGTCGATCATGGCGACCTCGTGGCGACCGGCAAACAACCATGGCGCAAACGCCCCCGGGTCGTGGGCACATACAGGGTTCTCAAACAGGATCTGGCGGAAGCCAATGGCGGTTTTTATAGCCAGGGCGAATATGACATCGCCCCACTCATCGCCGCCAAACGCCGCGATTACAGTTTCATGGAGCTTGG
>CAYVJO010000150.1:0-4639 GCA_964451735.1 uncultured Hyphomicrobiaceae bacterium
CAGCAAGCTGGCGCAAATAACGGTTTCGTACGGGTGTGGCCGGTGGTCGAGCGCTCCGCTATTGACAACTGCAACCCGGCCAGCAAGTCCGAACCGCGCGATAAGGTCATGCGCAAGCGCGCAGGCCTCACCATCCCGGTCGACACATGTTATATGTGCCCGCGGCCTTGCCTGCGCAATCAGAATCGCGGTGAGAGGCAGCGCGCCGCTTCCAAGGAACACAAAATCGTCTGATGCATCGCCTGCCAAAAGGTCAAGCTCCGCCTGCATAAGCGCTTCATAGCCATCCTTATACCAGAATGCGCCCAAAGCCTGCGCGCCCGGGCAGTTGCTTGCTAGAATACGTAGCGCCCACCATTTCTCCATTTTACATTCAGCCTCTCCGCAAAGCCGTGGCAATTCGTGCGCAACAGCGCTGGCCCCGGGATGATCGGCAAGATCATGCCCGAAACCTGTCGCATGCCAGGATTTGAGGGTTGCGACTAGTCGGCGAAGGCAGATATTAACTTGCTCATTATCTGGCGAAAGATCAGATTGGCGATCAAGCGTTTCGTAAATGCTGCTCAATAAAGCAATGGCGTCCGCTTGACTCATGCTGCGTCATCCTCTTGGCTTGCTTTGCGAGCCAAGCTATTACCAAAAATGTAATAGAGTTACACTAATTTTATCCTCCTTCATCCAGGCTTTTCTCGGAAAGGCGCTCGACAGATGAAATTCCTAGATCAAGCCAAGGTTTACATTCGTTCCGGCGATGGTGGAAATGGCTGCGTCTCCTTCCGGCGGGAAAAGTTCATCGAGTTTGGCGGGCCCAATGGCGGGGATGGCGGGCGCGGGGGTGACGTCTGGGCGGAATGCGTCGCCAATCTCAACACGCTGATCGATTTCCGCTACCAGCAACACTATAAGGCCGGGCGCGGCGAACATGGCATGGGCAAGAACCGTACAGGCGCTGGCGGCGGCGACATTACGCTGAAGGTGCCTCCGGGCACGCAGATTTTCGCCGAAGACAATGAAACCCTGATCGCCGACTTGACCGAACCGGGTCAGCGCGTGCTTCTGGCTGAAGGCGGCAACGGGGGTTTCGGTAATGCGCGCTTCAAATCCTCTACCAATCAGGCACCGCGTCATGCCAATCCGGGACAGGAGGGTGTCGAGACAACAATCTGGCTACGGATGAAGTTGATCGCTGACGCGGGTATCATCGGATTGCCGAATGCGGGCAAATCAACCTTCCTCGCCTCGGTGAGCGCGGCCAAGCCCAAAATCGCGGATTATCCGTTTACGACGCTTTATCCTGAACTTGGCGTTGTTAAGGTTGGGGATGCGGATTTCGTGCTGGCCGATATTCCCGGTCTGATTGAGGGGGCGCATGAAGGGGTTGGCATCGGCGACCGCTTTCTTGGCCATATTGAGCGATGCCGTGTCATTCTGCATCTGGTCGATGTAAACGAGCAGGATGTCGGAGAAGCCTATCGGACAGTGCGGCGTGAGCTACGCGCCTATGGGGCAGGGCTCGACAGGAAACGCGAAATCGTTGCTTTGTCAAAATGCGACAGCGCAGATCCGGACTATGCGGAGACGCAGGCGGAAAAGCTTAAGAAAGCGTGCCGGAAAAAGCCGTTTCTTATCTCAGCCGTAAGCGGATGGAATGTAGACGGAGTCCTTTTGCGCATCGTTCAAATACTTAAGGAGGAGTCCCGCAAGGATGTGCGAGCGGGAGCTGCGGAGGAGAAAAATACAACCGCATGGTCTCCATTTGACTAACGAATTCAAAACATTGGCTTCATAATTCGTTGGAATTTAAGTTCGCTCATCGCATTGCGAGCACATCGCCATGCGCCTAATGCATACTACCTATGCGCGCATGGAGCCCTACTCTTGCCGTATTTTCCCTTTTTACGGTCACGCGGTCCGAAAATAACAAGGGAAAGTTGTAGATGTACAAATGGAAAGCGCTCCGCGTGTGGGGCATAGCCCTCGCGGTATTGATTCTGCCACAGGTCCCCGCGCTCGCTCAATGTGGTACCGCCTCCTGGTATCATGAAGGCGCGCGTACAGCGAATGGCGAGCGTTACCGCCCCGACGGCATATCCGCTGCGCACCGGTCTCTACCTTTCGGGACGCGCGTAAAGGTAACTCACAAGCGCACTGGTCAGAGCGTTGTCGTGCGTATCAATGATCGCGGACCATTCATTCGTGAACGGATTATAGACCTCTCCCGTGGTGCAAAGCGAGTCATCGGTATGGGTGGCCTTGCGCCGGTTTGCCTCACCGTCCTAGGGCGTAGAGAACGTCATGTATCGCTTGAAGGCAAGCGCAAGCGATCGGCGAATGTCGCCGGCAAGAGGCGCGCGGCTGTCGCTGAGTTAGGAAAAGTACGCACGGGCTCGAAGAAAGGGCTTGTCCGGACGGTTCGCAGCAAGCAGGCGCCTGTGGCGGAGCGCCGGAGGCTCGCGGCGCATGGCTCGCAATATATCAGCCGTCAGGCAAGCGGTTCGTTCAAGCTGGCGAACTGGCCTGGAACAACGGATAACGCTCTGTAAACAGAGTTTATTGGAAGAAACAATGCGCGCGACGCAGGGTGAAACATCCAGTTAAGCCCCTGCCCGCTGGAGCGTAATCCGCAAAAGTGAAAACCCGTTTTGCGAAAAGATTACGCCAAGACAAAAAGTTGGAACCCTACTCTGATTCCGTCAGAACGGATCAGGCTCTAATGAGGCGCCGTCGACCCATAAAGACGGCGGCGTCTTCATCCATCAACAAGGCCGCGTTTAAATCGCGCACCAACGGCGGATAATTTCGACGTAGATGGCGCGAGCTTCTTCTATACGGCGCACATAGCAGAACTCGTCAGTCTGGTGAGCCATGTCCGGCTCGCCAGGACCGAGTATTACGGCGGGCGGATAGCGGTAAGCTTTGGTGAGAGCCGAAGCGTCGGAAAAATACGTCGCCATGGCAGGTTCGTGGATTTCGCCGGTGATCCTTGCCGCCGTCTCGCATATCTCGACATACCAAGGGTGTGACGGCTCCGTGTATACCGGCTCGGACGAGCCTAGCTTTTCGAAAGTCACATCGCCGCCGCCCACCTCGGCAAGTTTGGATAATACCTCCGCATCTGTCAGACCGGGAACCATTCGAATATCGAGCCCGAATTTTGCTTCATCCGGGATCGAATTGATGTTCATGCCACCGTGGAACCATCCGACATTAAGCGTCGGCATACCGCCTATCATCGTCCGGCCCTGGTCCAGCCGCAGCTTTTCGAGCCTGCCTATAGCACGAGCGGCCTTGTATACGGCGTTGACGCCCTGCTCCGGCATCGATCCATGCGCGGTAACGCCAATCGCACGGCCCTCGACCCAAAGAACGCCCTTATGTCCGTTCATAGGGCGGTTCGCCGTAGGCTCGGCCACGATAAGCGCCCCCGCCTCCCCGAGAACCCCATCGAGTCTGGCCAGGAAATTCGCGCCCATACAGCCGCGCTCCTCTCCAGCCGTAATGACGATCACGAGGCCCGGCGTTCCAGCAAGATGCGGAGCCAGCTCCACTGCGGCCGAAATAAGCGCCGCATTGCCGCTTTTCATGTCGGTGGAGCCGCGGCCATAGACCTTGCCATTGGCTATTTCAGCCGCGAATGGCGGCACGCTCCAAGCCGCGGCTCCGAGCGGCACGACATCCGTATGCCCGGAAAGGCATAGCGGCTTTTTCACGCCATTGCCGCCGATCCGTGCAATGAGATTGGCGCGGTTATCCTCCATCGGATAGTAGGCGATATCGAAGCCGGCCTGTTCGAGGATCGCGCCGATATACTCCGCGCAAGGTGTTTCGTTCCCGGGCGGGTTGACGGTCTCGAAGCGGATAAGCTCGCGTGTGAGCTGAACGGGATCGGGCATCATGATCTAGGCTCGCAAATCTGGAATCTCACGGTAAAAATCGAGGGCTTCCGGGTTGGCCAGCGCCTCCATATTCCTTACTTCGCGGCCATGCACCAGGTCGCGAACGGCTATCTCGGTGATTTTTCCGGACTTCGTGCGCGGAATGTCCGGAACTTGAATGATTTTCGAGGGGACATGACGTGGTGTGGCGCCGGAACGAATCTGATGCTTGATCTTGTTGATCAGCTCCTCGCCGAGCCTCTGGCCCTCGCGCAGAACCACGAACAGGACAACCCGCACGTCATTGTCCCACTCCTGTCCGACCACGATCGACTCGCTAATTTCCTCAAGCTTCTCCACCTGGCGGTAGATTTCCGCCGTGCCAATTCGTACGCCGCCGGGATTGAGTGTGGCGTCGGAGCGCCCATGAATTACGATGCCGCCATGTGGCGTCCACTCCGCGAAATCGCCATGGTGCCAGATATTCTCGTAACGGGCGAAGTATGCGTCATGATATTTTATGCCATCGGGATCGTTCCAGAAACCGACCGGCATAGAGGGAAAAGGCCGCGTGCAAACGAGTTCACCCTTGCCGCTGTCCATCGGCTTTCCGTCGGGGGTAAAGATTTCAACCGCCATGCCGAGCATAGGCGCCTGGATGTCTCCACGCCAAACCGGGGCATGAGGATCAGGGCCGACGAAGCACGCGCAGATGTCAGTACCGCCAGAGATCGAGGCTAGGTGAAGGTCTGGTTTGATCCTTT
>CAYVJO010000150.1:4649-6984 GCA_964451735.1 uncultured Hyphomicrobiaceae bacterium
CTGGGACGAGCGGCGAACCTGTTGACGTTATCATGCGAACGCTATCGAGCCGATGCGATTCCCGCGGGCTGAGCCCGGCCTTTTTTAGCGCATCCAGATATTTTGCCGATGCGCCGAAGATGGTCATGTTTTCTGCATCAGCATAATCGAAGAGTATGTTGCCGTCCGGAGCGAAGGGCGAGCCGTCATAGAGCAGAAGCGTGGCTCCACTCGCAAGGCCGCTCACGAGCCAGTTCCACATCATCCAGCCAAGGGTCGTGAAATAAAAAAGCCTCTCGCCCGGGATCAGCCCGCAATGAAGCTGGTGCTCCTTCAAATGCTGGATCAGAACGCCACCCGCCGAATGGACGATGCATTTGGGAACGCCAGTCGTGCCAGAGGAGAACAGAATATAGAGCGGATGGTCGAAGGGCAGGCGTTCATAATGAATCGTGCGGATGTCGTAAGGCGCAAGAGCTGCCTCGAAACAGATCGCGTTCCCAACGACCGAGGCGGCGCTATTGGCCTCGCCTAAAAGCGGCACGATGATGGTGAGCGGTCCGCCTGGAAGCTCGGCCGCGATCTCGCTAACCTTTTCCGCAATGCGTATGCAATTGCCATTATAGTGGTAGCCGTCGCAGGCGATAAAAAGCTTTGGCTCGATCTGTCCGAAACGATCGAGCGCGCCTTGGGTTCCGAAATCGGGAGAGCATGACGACCAGATCGCGCCAAGAGAGGTGACGGCCAGCATAGCAGCAACCGCCTCTGGCATGTTGGGAAGCATAGCAGCAACGCGGTCGCCTGCGCCAACGCCATGCGCGATCAGAAATTGCTGAAAGCGCGAGACAAGGCCCTGCAACTCCTCCCAACTCAAGCTGCGACGGACTTTGTCCTCGCTCCAAAACACGATAGCTGCGTTCTGACCTGGCCTGGCCAGAAGGTTTTCGGCAAAGTTCAGCCGTGCATTGGGGAAAAAGCGGGCGCCGGGAACCTTGTTGTAATCGAGGATGTAGGGCGTTTTACCCTTATTCCCAACGATACCGCAGAAATCCCACAGCGCTGGCCAGAATACCTCAGGCACGCGTAAGGACAGCGCGTGCAGATCGCGCCGGTCGGTCACATGCGCACCATAATTTCGGGAAAGATAATCAAAGAAGGCGCTTAGCCTGTCGCCCGCGATCCTATCCTGTGCAGGAGTCCATAGTGGTTTTTCGTCAATCATCTCTTGTTTCCCCAAACCTTGGCGCATATGCATGACAGGGTCGATCCAACAAGATGCGATGACCGATGCAATGCTTTGTTTTTCTCAAGGCCGCTTGAAGCGGTACGATTCCACTCAATCATGATTGAGCCTTTATGAGATTGAAAGTCCCGTTTTACGGTTTTGCGCTGGCGCTTATCGGGTTTCTTGTCCCGCTCGTTGTCTTTGCAGCATTTCTCCCGTCCTTGATCAACGCCGGACCTGTAAAAACGCGATTTGTTCAGGAGTTGCAGAGTTGGACGGGCGGGGATGTCGAATTGCATGGTCCGGTTTCGATCGAAAGCTTTTTTTCTTTGTCGCTCAATGCCAGCAAAATCGTATTTCGGAATCTTCGTGGCGTTCCTGGCCAAGACGTGGTCAAGGCGGATCACATCATTGCGCGGATTTCCTGGCTAGATCTTCTTCAGGGCCGTCTGGATTTTGACAAGATCAAGATCGACGGCGCCATCATATCGGCCCGTTTCGCGGAACGCACGGATGCCGCGGACACGATCCGTTCATTTCTGACCTCATCCCATCGCTGGCCATTCGAGGCTTTCATCCTCACTAACGCCAGGCTCAAGATCGATAGTGGAAACGCCGAGCGTCCCAGCAGCACAAATGTAGATATAAAGAGCATCACCTTAGGCGTCAGGGGAGCAGACGGACGCATCAGCCTTAGCGGACAATTGACATGGGCTGGCGAAGATTTATCCCTCGATATTGTTACTAAAGCCGTTCCGCCTGAAAATATCGGCAGGCCCTTGCCACTACGCGTCAAGATCAAAAGCCGGCATATGACGGGCGGGTTCAAAGGAGAGGCTGTTTTCGCGCAGGATTGGAGTGCGGGAGGTCAGCTCGATATCGGCACGCCAAATGTCTCGGAGCTTTTCGCCTGGCTTGACCAGCCACTAGGCTTTCGCCTTCAGGAAGCTGCGAAAATCGCTGCGATCGTGGAGTTTTCCGGCGCGAATATTGACATGCAGTCCGGCATTATTGCGCTAGCCGGGCAGGAAGCCTCCGGCGGTTTGAGCGTCACGCTGGGCGGGAGTGACAGCCGGATAGAGGGCGCGCTGGCCTTTGACACGCTCGATCTCGGCCGCTTCTGGACGCCGG
>CAYVJO010000151.1:0-779 GCA_964451735.1 uncultured Hyphomicrobiaceae bacterium
GTTTGCGGATGAAATCGTCGGCCCCCATTTTAAGCCCGAAAAGTTCATCGATCTCATCGTCCTTGGAGGTAAGGAAGATCACGGGCATTTCCGAGCGCTGCCGCAGCCTGCGCAAAAGCTCCATCCCGTCCATGCGCGGCATTTTGATGTCCAGTATGGCCATGTCGGGCATATCGCCAGCCATCATACCGTCTAGGGCCGAAGCCCCATCCGTGTAAGCCTGTATTTTATACCCCTCGGCTTCGAGCACCATTCGAAGCGAAGTTACGATGTTGCGATCGTCATCCACGAGTGCGATGATAGGCATGAGTGCGGAACCTCGCCGGTCATTTTCGAGACTGAGCTGTCGGTAATGGCTTAGGCCTTGTTGCTGATTAGTCACACCGACTTTAAAACGCATCGTAATTGAGTGCGATCAGATTGCAAACCCAGAAATCATGTCATTTCATAGCTCTTCTGAATCCGGTTTAATTGTGGCGCAGGCACGCGGCCTGATACGTAGGGGCTTTGCAGGAGCTCTTGCAACCCTCGTTAAGGGTTCAAATCATCCTTACGTTTCATATGTAACGTTAGCCTCCGACACGGATGGATCGCCTGTTTTCCTGATCTCCGAGCTGGCATGGCACACTCGGAATCTGAACTCTGACCCGCGAGCATCGGTTTTGTTTGTCTCCGCCGTTGGCGAGAGCGATCTTTTGGCCGCCTCCCGCGTCAGCATCATCGGGATAGCGGAACGCACGGATGATCCGCGCATAAGCGCCCGATTCCTCGCAAGGCAC
>CAYVJO010000151.1:789-6482 GCA_964451735.1 uncultured Hyphomicrobiaceae bacterium
CAGTATGCCGGTTTCGCCGACTTCGCGTTTTGGCGTCTTCGCGTCGATACATTCCATTTCATTGGCGGTTTCGGGCGGATTTCGACGATTGCCGCGGAGGATGCGCTGATCTGCGCCCCCGTCATTTCGTATTGGAACGCACACATCGACGAGGCAATTGAGAGCCTCAACCGTCTTCATGCTGGCCGTTGGCATACGCTTGCCTTGCGGGTGGGCGGCGTTCCGGAGGCGGGCTGGGCGCTGACAGCTTGCGACCCGGACGGCTGCGACCTGAGCTGCTCCGTCGCCTCGGTCCGGCTTGGCTTTGAACGTCCTATTACCGATCCGGGGGAGCTTCCGGATGCTATTGAGAGGCTTTTTGAGCATTATGAATCCGAGCCAGAAACGTAAGGGATAGCCGAACAGAAAGTCCTAATTGGTGAAAAATCGCGTTCCCATTAGATGACGCAAGATAATTCTGTCACAATCAAATTTTGTATCGCTTGCGAAAAACGGTCTGAAGCTGTTGACTTATAAAGAGGCCTTTCCTGGCGACGGGGCAGGCGGCAGTGCTAAATATTTTAGGGAGTCTCCGGTGGCAATAAACGAATACGGTCCCCATGAAGGGCTGGAATCGGTCGCTTTGTCGCGTCGCTTGACATGTCTTCGTATCAATTCATCTGCTGCCGAGCTTTACGAATTGGCGATAAGGCGCGGTGAGGGACAGGTGGCCGCTTCCGGTGCGCTCGCCATGCGGACGGGAGCTCATACAGGCCGTTCGGCCGCCGACAAATTCATTGTAAAGGACCACCAGACTGAAAACACAGTCTGGTGGGACAGGAACACAGCCCTACCACCAGAGCGTTTCGAGGCGCTTTTACACGATTTTCTCCAACACGCATCCGGAAAAGAGCTGATCGCACAGGATCTCTATGCCGGAGCCGATCCACAATACCGGCTGCGAACACGCGTTTACACCGAACTTGCCTGGCATGCGCTGTTCATCCGTTATTTGCTGATCGTGCCGCCCGCAGATGAGCTGGCGGATTTCGAACCAGAGTTCACGATCATCAACCTTCCAAGTTTTCGCGCAAATTCGGAGCGTCACGGATGCCGCAGCGAGACTGTGATCGCTTGCGATTTTACACGGAAGCTGGTGCTGATCGGCGGTACGGCCTATGCTGGCGAGACTAAAAAGTCGGTTTTTATGTATCTGAATTATTTGCTGCCGCAGCGGGGCGTCATGCCGATGCATTGCTCGGCGAGCGAATCTAAGGATGGCAGCGATACGGCGGTGTTCTTCGGCCTGTCCGGAACGGGTAAGACGACGCTCTCCGCCGATCCCGCGCGGCTTCTGATCGGCGATGACGAACATGGGTGGTCTGCAAATGGCGTCTATAATTTCGAGGGCGGCTGCTACGCGAAAACCATCCGGCTGTCGAAAGAAGCCGAGCCTGAAATCCACGCCGCGTCCAACAAATGGGGCGCTGTACTTGAAAATGTCGTTCTTGACCCCGAAACTCGTGTGCCCGATTTCAACGACGGATCTTTGACAGAAAACACGCGCGCGGCCTATCCGCTAGCTTTCGTGCCGAACGCCAAACCGGGGGGGCGCTCTGGCCATCCGCGGAATGTCGTCATGCTCACGGCCGATGCATTCGGCGTGCTGCCACCGATTGCCCGGCTAAGCCCTTCACAGGCCATGTACCATTTCCTCTCGGGGTACACAGCCAAGGTCGCTGGCACCGAAAGGGGCGTTTCCGAACCTGTCGCCACTTTCTCAACCTGTTTCGGCGCGCCATTCATGCCGCGCCATCCGAGCGTCTATGGCAATATGCTGCGCGACCTGCTTGCGCATCACGACGTCGATTGCTGGCTGATGAATACCGGCTGGACCGGCGGAAAATACGGCGTCGGGCAGCGAATGCCCCTGAAATTTACCCGAGCGCTGCTGAACGCGGCGCTTACGGGCCATCTGAAAAACGCAAGCTTCCGCCGCGACCCGCTTTTCGGCTTCGATGTCCCCCTCGATGTCGAGGGTCTGCCCCCGCATCTGCTCGACCCGCGCCGGACTTGGCAGGACAAGCTCGCCTATGACTCGCAAGCCCGGCAGCTCGTCATGATGTTCGCCGAGAATTTCCGGCACTTCGAAAATGAGGTGGATGCGGAGGTGCGCAGCGCCGGGCCGGTCCGGCAGGCTGCGGCCGAGTAGCGGTCCCAAAGACACGTTCATCCATAGAAAAGCGAAATGGCTGGCGCGTTTGATCAAGATGCGCCTCCTACCATTTGCGTGGATCGCTCAATCGGCTAAAAGTCCTTTCGGATAAAGGACTTTGCGGAATGGACGAAGCAATCGCCCGTATCGACCAGGGTTTCAGCCGCGGCTTGAGCTGGCTTGCCGTAAGGCGCAACCTTGCCGCCGGATTTCTGATTACCCTCTGCCTTGCGCTCTATTTGCCCGGCTTTGGTTTGCTGCCTGTTACCGACCGTGACGAGGCGAGGTTCGCCCAGGCAACCAAGCAGATGCTGGAGACAGGCGATTTCATAGACATCCGGTTCCAGGATCAGCCGCGCTACAAGAAACCGATCGCGATTTACTGGTTGCAATCCCTTTCCGTCGCGGTCTTCTCGCCGGATGATCTCACCCAGATCTGGGCCTATCGCATTCCGTCTCTATTCGGTGTTATCGGCGCCATATTACTGACCTGGTGGGCGGCGAGGCCGCTCTTCGGGCGTGAGACGGCTTTATTGTCCGCGATATTGCTGGCTGGCGCCTTCACGCTGAGCCTTGAGTCCCGCATCGCCAAATCCGACGCCGTCCTGTTCGCCGTCATCGTACTTGCGCAAGGCGCGCTCGCCCGTCTTTACCTGTTTCGCCGCAAAAAACAGGACATGATCGGCATCGCGGCTAGCTTCTGGGTGGCATTGGGCCTCGGAATCCTGATCAAGGGGCCGGTTGCGCCGGCTCTGGCGCTTTTAACCGCTGTACCCCTGCTTGTCCTAGACCGCGACCGGGCTTGGCTTAAAAATCTCCATGCTGTCTGGGGCGTACCCGTCATGCTGACGATCACGCTACCCTGGTTCATCGCGATCGGCGTCGTTTCCGACTGGGAATTCTTTCGCCTCGCTTTTGGGGAAGACTTCCTTGCCAAGCTCAGTAGCGGTCAGGAAAAACATTGGGGGCCGCCGGGCTTTTATTTTGTGCTGTTCTGGTGGAGCTTCTGGCCAGCCGCGCTGTTGGCAACGGGCGGGGCAGCGCTTTGGCTTTGGCGCAACCGTATCCGGCGGCGGGCGCTATTCCTCATGGCCTGGATCGTGCCCTTCTGGCTGGTCCTCGAAGCCACGCCCACAAAGCTCCCGCATTATGCAATGGTGCTTTATCCCGCCATCGCGATGGGGGCGGCGTGGGTGCTTCGTGAAGCCGCTATGCGCGGCACGATGTCGATGCGCACTTACAAACAAGGCGCCAGTCTTTGGCTTTTCGTCGCCGTCTTGCAGACCGCTTTCCTGATTTTTCTTCATATCTATTTCTGGATCGCGCCGTCCATATGGCTCTTCCCTCTTTTGGCGGGGGCAATGGCATTTGCCGCATTTACAACGCGTGCAGCCTGGACCGGGCATTTCCATGCCGCCCTCGCTGCAGCGCTCGTGACGGCTGTGCTCACTTATACCGCCGCGTTCCGCAACGTATTGCCCGCTATCGAGCCTCTGTGGATCAGCCGTCAGGTGGCCGAGGCAACCGGCGCGCTTCGACCTTGCGCGCCCGGTGTCGTGATTCTAACGCGCTTCCGCGAACCGAGCGCCGTGTTCCTTTTGGGCACGGAAACGAAAATGATGACTGCCGAGGAAGCGAACGCCGCGGTCAGTCGGGGCGAAACCGGCTTTGCTTTGATCCGGAGAGATGAGGCGGAAAAGCTGCCTTTAACCAACCCTCCCTTGCGCGCGGCAGCTTGTGTGGAGGGCTTCAATGTCAATGGCGGTAGGCATCTGAGCTTGCTGCTCATGACGGCGAAACCGCCGGGAGAGTTTGCGTCCTGCCGCTTGCCTGACCGGTACCGGTGCGAGCTCAATCGCTGAGCCTCATTTCTGATGACAGCAGAACGGATAGGGCCTCTATCTGTTTGTTTGAACGTAATCTTTTTGCAAAATCGGCCTCCACTGTTGCGGCTTACGCTCTTAGCAGATCGTTGATCGAGGTTTTGGCACGGGTTTTCTCGTCCACGCGCTTGACGATCACGGCGCAATAGAGCGAAGGACCCGGCTCGCCGCTGGGCAATGGTTTACCTGGCATTGTTCCCGATACGACGACGGAATAGGGTGGTACGCGGCCGTAGAGGACTTCGCCAGTTGCGCGATCTACGATTTTTGTGGACTGGCCGAGATAAACGCCCATGTATAAGACCGAGCCTTCGCCAACGATCACGCCCTCGGCGACCTCCGCCCGAGCGCCGATGAAGCAATGATCCTCAATGATCACGGGAGCGTCCTGAAGCGGCTCCAGCACGCCCCCAATCCCAGCGCCGCCGGAGATATGGCAGTTCTTGCCGATCTGCGCGCAGGAGCCGATGGTAGCCCAGGTATCGACCATCGTGCCGCTATCGACATATGCGCCCAGATTGACGAAGCTCGGCATCAGGACAACACCCGGCGCGATATAGGCGGAACGGCGAACGACGCAATTGGGTACGGCGCGGAAGCCAGCGACGCGCCATTCATTCTCGCTCCATCCCGCGAATTTTGAGGGCACCTTATCCCACCAGCTTGCGCCGCCTGGTCCGCCCGCGATAGGCGTCATGTCGTTCAGCCGGAAAGAGAGCAGCACGGCCTTTTTCAACCACTCATTGACGATCCATGTGCCGTTCTGCTTCTCCGCGACACGTAACTCGCCGCGATCCAGCAGAGCAAGCGCTTCGTCCACCGCGTCGCGGATTTCGCCTTGCGTTGCGCTATTGACGGTATCGCGGGCTTCGAAAGCAAGCTCCACGGCAGATTTCAGCTGATCGAACATGAGGCGCTCCCAGGATTTGGCTTTGTATAGGGCGCGGCGGTGCCACACGCAGCCGCTTTTTGGTGCAACTGGTCGGACGCCAAAGCTGATGGTCTTTCGAGAACTTTTGGCGCTACTTGCAGATAGCTCTGATGGTTAATTTATACGTCCAGATTGGCCACGGAAAGAGCGTTCTCCTGGATGAATTCACGCCTCGGTTCGACGACATCGCCCATCAGCTTGGAGAAAATCTCGTCGGCTTCGTCCAATTCGCCAACCTTGACCTGCATCAAGGTGCGGACATTCGGATCAAGCGTCGTTTCCCAAAGCTGTTCCGGGTTCATCTCGCCGAGACCTTTATAGCGTTGCATCGATATGCCTTTGCGTCCGGCGGCGTAGACGGCCTCAAGCAACGTTACCGGGCCGTAGATTGGCGTTTCGAGCCCCTTCCGTTTCATCAAACCCGTTGCGCCATAGGTCTCGATCATATGCGGCGCGAGCTGGTTGAGTTTACGGGCGTCCGCAGACGCAATCAGCGCGCGGTCGATGATGTGCGCTTCGGTGACGCTGCGTACTTCACGGGTGAAAATGAGACCGCCTTCATCCGTGACCCCGCCTGTCCATCCGCGCTCGGTTTCTTCTGAAATCATGTCCAGCCGGCCTGCTATACGTTCGGCTAGCGCCTGGGCTGCGCCCTCATCAACGAGCAATTTGGGATCGAGCGCGC
>CAYVJO010000151.1:6492-6981 GCA_964451735.1 uncultured Hyphomicrobiaceae bacterium
CGCCGCCGGCGGCGCATCGGCGGGCGGCAGCCAGCGATCGAGCGCGCCGGAAATCGCTGTCTGCTCGACTGCGAACCGCGCGTACCGGCTATGCAGCCCGTTTAGAATCTCGCTTGCCATGCGCGCCTTTTCCACCATTTGGCGCAAATCTTCGGCCGCGACGGTTTCCCCGGAGCCAAGCTCGAAGACAGCTTCGTCGATGCCGCCCGCAATGAGATAGTCCTCAAAAGCGCGTTGATCTTTGAGATATTGCTCGGAATTGCCACGCTTGACTTTGTAAAGCGGGGGTTGGGCTATATAGAGATAGCCGCCTTCGATGAGTTGCGGCATCTGCCTGTAGAAGAACGTCAGCAGCAATGTCCGGATATGGGCGCCATCGACATCGGCATCCGTCATGATGATTATGCGGTGATAGCGCAGCTTGCCGATATTGAAATCATCCCGGCCAATGCCCGTACCGAGCGCGGTGATCAGCGTGCCGATTTCCTG
>CAYVJO010000152.1:0-6979 GCA_964451735.1 uncultured Hyphomicrobiaceae bacterium
ACTACGACCACGCCGCGGCGGTGACGATCGACGGCGTGCAGCAGCCACAGGTGGGCAACATTATTCGTAACGCCGGCACCTCGGCCGAGCCTACACCCTCCATCCACCATCAGCCATCAACCATCACCACCTTCGCGCATTTGCTCGCACGCATCCACGATGAGATTCCCGATCTGCCGCGGCTGCGGTTCGTCACCAGCTTTCCACGCGACTTTGGCGACGACATCCTGCGCGCGATGGCTCAGCGCCCTCGGATTTGTCGCTATCTCCATCTCCCGGTGCAGTCGGGCAGCAACCGCATCCTTCGGGCCATGAACCGCGGTTACACGGTCGAGGACTATCTCGACCTGGTGGATCGCATTCGCGAGTACCTGCCCGACGCCGAGTTGGCGACCGACATCATCTGTGGCTTCCCGACCGAGACGGAAGCGATGTTCCATAATTCCTTGACGCTCGTGGAAGATTGCAGTTTGACTTATTTGCATGTATTTCCTTTCTCCCCTCGGCCGGGCACGCCCGCGTCGCGGATGCCGCAACTCGACCGCCGCGATGTGAAGGACCGCGCGGAACGTCTTCGCGGCGCTGGCCAGGCGGCGCTAGACCTTTATTTGCAGTCCTGCCGCGGGCGGCTCATCGATATTCTGACGGAGACCAGCCATAGCGGACGGACTCCGCATTTTGCAGAGGTGACGCTCGACGAGACCATCGAGACGGGCCGGATTGTCAACGCGAAAGTGACGGGTCATGAAGGCGGACGTTTGAGGGGGACGCTGGCGGCGTGAACGGGACCGAGCCCCCAAAAAAAAGCATGTTCGGCCGCCTGTTCGGACGAGACGATGCCATAAAGCCATCCGAAAGCCTTGCCATTGAACAGGCCGAACGTGTTATTCCGCAATCCGCCGAAGCTCCAGCTGCAGCTCGCCAGCCAGACGCGGAAGCTTCGAAAGCTGGCTGGTTTAAGAGATTACGCGAAGGTCTCTCGAAAACGTCGAACCAACTCAGCCAGGGCATTACGAGCGTCTTTACGAAACGCAAGCTCGATGCCGCATCTCTGGAAGAGCTTGAGGACATTCTGATTCAGTCCGATCTCGGTTTGGATACGGCGATGCGCATTACCGCGCGGCTATCGGAAGGCCGTTACGACAAGGACATCTCGCCGGAAGCGGTGAAGGAGGTCTTGGCGCAAGAAGTGGAAGCCGTTCTTGCGCCCGTGGCGAAGCCGCTTGACATCGACAGCGCCCGCAAGCCGCATATCATCCTTGTCGTCGGGGTCAATGGAACCGGCAAAACGACGACAATCGGCAAACTTGCGCGACATTTTGCAAGCGAAGGCAGGAGCGTTACGCTCGCTGCGGGCGATACATTCCGTGCGGCCGCCATTGAACAGCTCAGGATCTGGGGCGAGCGCACCGGTTCGCCCGTCATAGCGCGTGAAGCGGGTGCGGATGCGGCGGGGCTTGCCTTCGACGCTCTTCGTCAGGCTCGTGAAGAGCGTAGTGACATCCTGATTATCGATACGGCTGGACGGCTTCAGAACAAGGCCGACCTGATGGCGGAGCTTGAGAAAATCGTGCGTGTCATCAAGAAACTCGATGAGACCGGCCCGCACAGCGTTTTGCTCACGCTTGACGCAACGACTGGACAAAACGCCCTTAATCAAGTGGAGATATTTAAGAAGACTGCCGGCGTTACTGGGCTCATCATGACCAAGCTCGATGGTACGGCACGGGGCGGGATACTGGTTGCGATCTCAGACAAATATAAGTTACCCGTGCATGCAATTGGCGTCGGAGAGGGGGCAGAAGATTTGCAGCCATTCGACGCTCGAGATTTTGCAAGGGCTATTGCAGGATTATGAAGACAGTAAACAGTGGAAGCGTTACATTGCATAGATATTCATCATCGACTAAGCTCGCCATCAAGCTTTTCCTTGAGTTCATGCCGCTCGGCCTTTTTTTTCTGGCGAGCACGAAATATGATTTCTGGGTAAGCACGGCGGTTCTCATGGCGGCCACCGTTGTTTCGCTCAGCGCGACGTGGTGGCTGTTCCGTCAGCTGGCTTTGATGGCCATCATTACAGCGGTAACAAGTATCGTAGCGGGCGCGATTACACTCGACCTGAACGATCCCATGTACGTGCAGATGAAGCCTACTGTCGTCGGCGCAATCTTTGCAGTTATCCTTCTGGTTGGTCAGATACTCGATAAGCCGCTGTTTAAAGTGCTTCTTGGGCAAAATCTTTTGCTCACACATAAGGGCTGGCGTGTATTGACCTGGGTCTGGTTCGCTTATTTCGTTTTCATAACCGGGCTGAACGAATATATCTGGCGAAGTTACAGTTGGGAATTTTGGGCCGCCTTCAAAGCCTTTGGCCTGATGCCTATGACCATCATTTACGCGCTTCCGCAAATGTATCTTCTGAAAAGGTATACGCTTCACGAAGACAATGCCGATCGGATCATCAGCGTTCAAAGTCGTGAGAACTTCGGCTCGAAGGCTGACTCAACAAAGGCGGTCGAAAGCACGACTGCGTCGTAAATTAACCGAGTGGTAAATGCTATGCCCCTTTTGAAGCTCGTTCTGGAACTAGGCCCGCTGGTGGTTTTTTTTCTAACGAACAACCGCTTCGATATCTTTTTTGCAACAGGGGCTTTCATGGCCGCGACAGTGATCTCGCTAATCGTGAGCAGGATCGTGCTCAGAAAAATTCCAGTCATGCCTCTGGTGACAGGTGCATTCGTCCTGACTTTTGGCGCGCTTACGCTCTATCTCCAAGACGACATATTCATCAAGATGAAGCCAACCATTGTGAATATCCTCTTTGCCACAGCCCTGACCGTCGGTCTTTATTTAGGACGCCCTCTGATGAAAATCCTCCTGGGCGACGTCATTCGTCTGCAAGATGAGGGCTGGCGCAAGCTGACGATCAGGTGGACGGCCTTCTTCCTCGTGCTAGCGGTTTTGAACGAAATCGTATGGCGCAATTTTTCGACGGATAGCTGGGTTGCATTCAAGACTTTCGGAATTATGCCGTTGACCTTCATTTTCATGATGGCTCAAATAGGTTTGTTGCAGAAATATCAGCTTCAAGATGATGTGGCGGACGCGCAATCGCGATAATCTCTTAAGAGTTATCCATATTTTTAGCGCAATGATTGCGCATCAACCGGTTCGAATGGTCTTTCCTTGTCTTGGGATGGAGTTTGATGTTAACAGCAGTGCTCTGAAGATTGTGCAAGACGAATGAGTTTGACGCGTCGTGCAAAGACTTTGGTGCCGATATGAGAATATCGGGCAGATAAAACCGGTGTCCATGGCAATCCGTGATAGGATCAACTTGACCAGTAGGGATATCGGTATGTCTTCGGGCCATTTCGGCCAGCTTGGCATTGAGCCAAGTGATTAATCGGCACAAGGCGCGTTGCCATTGGAAGAGAAATGATGAATCTCTATCCTTGGGTAGCCTGATGGGAAATGAGCGTACAAGCCGTCCTGGCGAACTTCGCCAATTACGCGGTTTGGCAAGGATCCAACAATCAGTAACGTTTTCATATGAGCACACGTAAGACAAAGTTGGCCTCTAAGGGCTCGAACAAATCCGTCCGTCCAGCCAAGGCTGCGACGAAATCCTTGAAAAACAGAACTCCGCCGCCGCCGCCCTTTCAAGGCTCGGTCAGCCACCTCATTCATCGGGCAGAGCAATGCGCCGGTGACATTTTCGCTCGGACCACGCCGTCTGGCTTATTGACACCGCGCCAATATGCGATCTTGGAGGCGATCGGAGAAAACCCCGGCATCAGCCAGACAGGTCTGGTCGATAAGACGGGTATCGACAGATCCACGCTCGCAGATATTGTCCGTAGAATGCTGGATAAGGATCTGGTCCAGCGCCAGCGCACGGCCGAAGACGCAAGGGCTTATGCGGTGAAGCTTACGCGCAAAGGCACTAATACGCTCAAAAAGATGCGGCCCCATGCGGATGCGGTGGATAAGCAATTACTTGATGCGATCCCCAAGGAGCACAGGGAGTCGTTTCTCGCGATCCTGGCTCATATGGTCGCATCATTATCTCCCCACGAAGAATCGGCGGCTGAATAACCGCATAACCGCATTTTCACGAAATCAATAAAATTTAAAGGGGCTGGTAAGACGTCCCTTATCATCCTATGTTATAGTCTCGTTGAGCATATAGGAATGTACCTTACCCACGTGACAAATGCTCATTTTGAGTATAGCTGCCAGCGGGCTGAGGGAATGGAGGACAAGATGGCAACAGTCAGCTTGAATTTAGGTCAGGTCGGAAGGCCGCATGTGACCGCGCAGCGCGAGCCTCTGCCCCCACTTGCCTACACGAAGGAGGTAGCGGCGGAGACGGCGCATCTTTACGAGCGTGTGTCGTCCGTTATCCCCCCGGTCGAGTGGCCTGCTTTTGCGCCTTACATCAAGGCAATCAACGATTTGAAGCGCAAGCGCAACGCCGTAATACTGGCTCATAACTATATGACGCCGGAGATTTTTCACTGTGTGGCGGACTTTATCGGCGACTCTCTCCAGCTTGCGAAAGAGGCAGCCAGCGCCGATGCGGATGTCATTGTTCAATGCGGCGTCCATTTTATGGCCGAAACATCCAAGATCCTTAATCCCGGAAAAACCGTGCTCATTCCGGATAGCCGCGCCGGCTGTTCGCTAGCTGCCTCGATCACCGGAGCGGATGTGCGCGGCCTACGAGCAGCCTATCCCGGCGTTCCGATCGTAACCTACGTCAATACGTCGGCGGAGGTCAAAGCCGAAAGCGACATATGCTGCACATCCTCGAATGCGGTTAAGATCGTCGAAAGCCTCGGAACGAAGCGGGTCATCATGATCCCCGATGAGTATCTTGCGAAATACGTCGCCACGCAGACCGATGTCGAAATCATCGCCTGGCACGGGCATTGCGAGGTGCACGAGCGCTTTACCGGCGTCGAACTGGGCGGGTTTCGCGAGGCGCATCCTGGTCTGAAGATCGTCGCTCATCCTGAATGCGCCCCCGACGTAATCAAGGAAGCGGATTTTACGGGCTCGACGAGTGGAATGATCAAGTGGGTCAAGGATAATAGGCCGTCCAAGGTTCTCCTCGTGACGGAATGTTCGATGAGTCATAATGTTCAGGCCGAAACGCCGGGTGTGCAATTCATTCGGCCCTGCAATTTCTGCCCGCATATGAAGCGCATAACGCTTCCGAAAATTCTTGATGCGCTCGTGCATATGCAGGAAGAGGTGATCGTTGATCCGCTGGTGGCAGAACGTGCGCGCAAGGCAGTTGAGAGGATGATTAATCTGACGAACTGAATCGACAGTGGTTGTTGGCGGGTGAGTGGTCTATCGCTTCTTTCACCTGTCATGAACTCCATCGAAGCAGACAATTCAGACAAGCATCAAAAGCAGAAAGCGAGGATGTTATCCTCGCTTTCCAAGACGTTTGTGATTGGGACAAACGACCATTTAGGTGTATTAGCAACTCTCAATAATGACATTATAATACCACAATCCGTTTCGAGTTCAATACGAAAGCACGGGAAGATCCGATTCTTATTGAAGGGCTTCAACGCACACGGATTGTGATGCGATCGACGGTGCCTATGGCATCGATAACGGAAAGCTGTACAAAACCTTCCATGCCCTCCGGCGACCAGAATGCATCGCGCCTGTGCGAAGCGGTCACGATTGGTGCGCCGTTTACAAGCCAGGTCAGGGGTAAAACGCCGCCTTCGGCTTTGAACGCAATGGGCAGGTTCGCCCCGCTGCTCTCTTGCGCCACCTCAAGCTCGGCGCGATCGGGTGGAAATGCGATATGCACGGGCGGGTCGGCGGACGAGGCGTCTGTCGGTCCAGTCGTTAAGGTCTCACGGAAATTCGCAAGCGGCGGTGGAAGCGCAGAGGTTGCGATGGCGAAGTGACCAGGCGGGGCGGACGCGAAAGCGACGCGCTCGGGCCCAAGCAGCGCGAAAATATCGAAGATTACGGGAGCTGCTTTTGACAGCCCGGTCAGGCCGGGAGTTGGCGTGCCGTCGGGCCTGCCGAGCCAGGCAATCACGACATAACCCCCGTCGAACCCCGCGGCCCAAGCGTCCCGATAGCCATAGGAGGTGCCGGTCTTGAAGGCAATCCCGCCCCCCTTCACGTGAGAGGGTGGCGGCGCGCCGCGTAAAATATCGGCAAGATACCAGGCTGCGGATTGCGTAAGCAGCGGTTCCTTTGCGTCGATCGTCGCAGCTGGCCATTCACGCAGATATTGAAGCGCGATGGACTCGCCGCCACGCGCAAGCGCCGTGTAAAGACCAGCAAGTTGATCGAGCCTCAGCCCAACTCCACCGAGCGCGACGGCCAGATTGCGGGGTATTTCGACGTTGAAACCAGCTTGCCGAACGCGCGCGGACAGGCGGGCTGGCCCGACGGCCGCCAGCGTCTTTACAGCCGGCACGTTAAGAGACAACTGCAAGGCTTCCCGCATTGTTACGGCGCCGTGATATGTGCCGTCGAAATTTTCCGGAGCGTAACGGCCGAACCGTGCGGGACGGTCTTGGATGATGGTTTCAGGGTGGCCGTATCCCGCTTCAAAGGCAAGGCCATAAATGAAGGGTTTGAGCGCAGAGCCTGGGGAGCGGATAGCGAGCGTCATGTCAACGGGACCATTGCGATCCTGATCGAAATAGTTCGCAGACCCTGCCTGCGCAAGGACCTCGCCTGTTCGATGATCGACTAGAATCGCCGCCGCAGAAAGCTTCGGTCCCGCGCCGGCTGCGTGGCGCATGACGATAGACTCGACGCCGGCCTGTAACCGGGCATCGATAGTGAGTTTGATCACTTCCGATGACGAACTATTTGCCATGCGTTCGGATAGATGGGCGGCAAGGGCTGGGAAATTGTAACGTCCCGCATTGAGAGGCTGCGATTTCGCAAAAGTAGCTTCCGCTTTGCTAACCACACCCGCGGAAGC
>CAYVJO010000153.1:0-673 GCA_964451735.1 uncultured Hyphomicrobiaceae bacterium
CCCGCCGCTCCATTGTTAAAATCGTCACCGCCGCCGCGTTCGCCGGCCCTGCTGGAGCCGCTTTTGCATATCCCGAAAAGCCTATCGACTATGTCATCCCTTTCGGTCCAGGGGGTGAATCTGACATCACAGCCCGCCTGCAACAGCCCTATTTCAAGAAAATATTCGGCCAGGATCTTGTCGTGTCCTACAAGCCGGGAGACGGTGGCGCGCTCGCCTGGTCCGGGCTCAATCAGGCCAATGCCGACGGCTACACGATCATGGGCGTCAACCTGCCCCACATCGTGCTTCAACCGGCTGAGAAGGATGTTGGCTACAAGACGGACGACATCCACACGGTCTACTGGTTTCACTATACGCCAGACGCCATTGTCGTCAAAGCCGACAGCACCTTCAAGACGCTTGAGGATATGATCAAACACGCCAAGGAAAATCCGGGCAAGTTGACAGTCTCAGGCACCGGCAAAGGCACCTCGAACCATCTGGCACAAATTCGGTTCGACAAGTTGGCCGGGATACAGACGACCTATGTGCCCTTCAAAGGCACAGGTGCGTCGAACACCGCGCTTCTGGGCGATCAGGTCGAGGGGTCCTGGGGCTACACGACGAGCGCGGCAGCTATCGGTGAACAGGCCCGCATCCTTGCCGTCGCTATGGAGGAGCGGCATCCAAA
>CAYVJO010000153.1:683-6435 GCA_964451735.1 uncultured Hyphomicrobiaceae bacterium
GAGCACGCCCTATGAGATCAAGAAAAAACTGTCTGGCATGATCGGCAAGATCAACGCCGATCCCGAATTCAAGGAAAAGATGCTCGATGGCGGTTTTGCTATGGCCGACATACCCGTCGATCAGAATGCGGACTTCATGAAGGCGCGGATTGAAGAAGCCCTCACCGCGGCGAAAGAAGCCGGTATCATTCAATAGCAAGCGTGTCTCCCCGCCCATTGGTCTGGGACGGCGGATTGCAAGTCTGCGGGCAAATAGTCCGGACGCGTTGAGCCAAATTTCAAGACCTTGAAGCAGCAATGGGTGCGAAGGCGGTCATCGCACAGAGCGAGGAAATCGCCCGACTATAGGGGACCTAGAGCCTGATCCGTTCTGATGGCATCAGAATGGGGCTCTAACCTTATGTTTGGCGTAATCTTTTCGCAAAAGCGGTGTTCACTTTTTCTGATAGCCCTCTAACATGGAATTGCTGCGATCATCGTAAAGCGCTTGCTTTCAAGATCAGAAGCCAGTCGCCATCGCCCGACGCATTCAGGCCCGGTGGCGCGAATGTATGCCCACCGGGGCGATCTGCCGGGATTTGGTCCGTCTGTGCCATGCGCCCTGAAGTTGGATCGAACCAGACAGCCTCGATCGAGCCGTCTTTGAGCCTGCCGAGGTCGGCCGTGATCTTTCGCTCCGTGGGAAAATAGAGAACCGCCATGGAGCCGTCCTCAGCTATAGCGGCGGCTACGCGCTCCTCGCCATCGCCGCGGCCGTCGGTGATGAACTTGCCTTCGAGATCGGGGATCAAATTCCACCATGGCAGGCCGCTGAACAGATCGATCAGATGGGTCATGCTTTGTGCGCCGGGACTGCCGAGCGCCGGCCACCATTCGTAAGGCGCGGGATAAATGCCCTTATCGTGGAAACGCCATACGGGGTTATTGCCGTAAAGATGCCCCGACGCGCCGCATAGCAAGGCATGATAAGCCTGCGTCCGGATACGGCGCGCATCCGCCCCGTGTTCGTTTTCATAAGCGCTCTCAAACAGAAAAGCCGAGCGAATCTGCCTGTCGAGATAGGCGCTGGCCATACGCTCGCAGACCGGCTTGTAGGTATAAACGCTTGTGAGGTCGAGCCAGCTTGCCCCGCGCCAGAAA
This sequence comes from uncultured Hyphomicrobiaceae bacterium, assembly GCA_964451735.1. Classification (GTDB taxonomy): domain Bacteria; phylum Pseudomonadota; class Alphaproteobacteria; order Rhizobiales; family Rhodomicrobiaceae; genus JAHQVI01. Next base: position 1,824 of record CAYVJO010000153.1, read on the forward strand.
TCAGGCACAAAAGTCTCCGGCGCATTGTGAACCGTGTGAAGCTGGCCTGGCGCGGCGTTCTTCAACTCTTCGGCGATGGCTGATATAGGCGCTTTATCTGGGGGATCGTAATCGCCCGCATGAACCCAGACGATATTATCAAAACCGCCATAGCGCTTGCCCAGGAAGCGCCCATAGGCTCGAAGAGCATCGTCGCCGGCTCTGATCATATCACTCCACCAACCCTCCTCGCCCCCGCTGGTACCGATATAGGCGGGCGTGAGGAGAACAAGCAGACCGGCCTCCCGAGCGCGTTGCAGGACCCAGTCCGCGTGCGCGAAATAGGCTTCGTTCGGTTTGGTAAAATCGCCGGGCTTCGAAAAAGGCAGGTCTTCGTAAAAATTGCGCGGAGCCTTGCGGGCGAATTTATGTTCGATGAGGTTGACGAGAATGGCGTTGAAGCCGCGCGCTCGCCTGTCAGCGATATAGATATCAACTTCCTCGCGGGAAGGGTCCGCGATCAGTGACCAGGCCGTATCGCCATGGATAAGAAATGGCTTGCCATTCCGGTCGGTCAAGTAACGCGCGCCGGGCTCTGCTTTCAGGGGGAAGGCCGCTTGCTCGATCGGTTTCGCGACAATGAGGCCGAGAGATGTTGCGGTTTGCCATTTTTCGTGGACCCAGCGCCCTGCGATTAACGCGGCTGAGGCGAGCAGAATTGCAGCGAAAAGCGCTGCTAGCTTCAATAAACGGCTCGGTGCGAACAATGATCGCGTGTACATGGACGGACCATACATGATTTCGGACCGCAAAAAAGTGTCCTCTTTCGTGGCATTGGCAGACTATCGATCCGAAGCGCCGATCCGCAAACGGCTCCATGCCAGTCGCAAATAATCGGCCTTATAGGCGTGGTTGCCCGGATGGGTGCAGAATTCGAGAACCTTACCCTCAGGATTGCGGCGCATCTCGCATGACAGACCCTCAGCCACTTCCATGCTGGCAGGTCCGAAACCGCCGCTCTCGGCGAACAGCTCGATCGCTTTTTGCACTTCGCCCTGCTTGCTGTCGGCTATGACGCGCCCGCCGAGCGGAACCACCATGTCACTCGCGCCATGAAAATGAATGAGGTGAACCGGCGGACTGGGGCAGGCCTTGGGCAGCGGGGCCCAGAATGTGCCGGCAATAGGCGCGTAAGCAGCGAATAGCCTGCCTTCGTGGCATGCCAGGTTCCATGTCAACATTCCGCCGGCGGAAAAGCCGCTCATCAGGATTCGTTTCGGGTCGATGGAAAACTTTCTCGCTATCTCATCGACAAGCCGCCGAAAATAGGAAAATTCTTCCTCGCCCGTGTTGTCCCTGTGGCGCGGCCTGTTCGGAAGCTGCCAGTCCTCACCCTTGGATTGTGGCGCCACGAGCGCGACGCCCAACTCGTCGGCCAGAGCCAGGAGCGATGTGTTGCTCATAACGCCAGCCGCCGTACCGCGCCAACCGTGAGCGAAGACGATCGCACCCACGGGCTTGTCCTGACGCGTTTCAGGCAGATGAATGCGATAGGTGCGGTCGCCAATCTGGCAGTCCGTTTCAACACCGCAAGCTTCCGCGCGCAAAGCCAGAGCCAAAAAAACGAAGATGACGATCAAACGCATCGGCTTTTCCCCCCAATTCGCACCAAGCAAGGCTGTTTCACACGATCCGGCAATGTGAGGCAATGGCTTGGAGCATTTCGGATGCACTGGATATGATCTGATCCGAGCCCAACTCCTGGACCGGCCGGCCGCCATAGCCATGCGGCACAAGCAGCACGGGTATCCCGGCAGCCCGCGCCGCACCGACATCGGCGCTGCTGTCTCCGATCATGAGCGCACACGCCGGAGTGCCGCCTGCCTTGCGAATGGCCAGCAAGAGCGGTTCCGGGTCAGGCTTTTTGGGACGGCTTTCGATATGTCCGATAACACTGTGAGTCCAGCGCTGGACGTCGAGTGCGTCGAGTATGCGGAGTACGAGATCCTCCGCCTTGTTGCTGCAAACCGCGATGCGCGAGCCACCGCCATGAAGCGCCGTCATGGCTTCGAAGACCCAGCCATGCAGATGGGAATGAACGCACGGTGATTCCCGGTAGTATGCGAGAAGTTGCTCGAAAACGGCACCAGCTTCGCTTTCGGAGAGAGTAAGGCCGGTCCGCTCAAGCGCCCTGTCGAGGAGCGCTTTCAAGCCGCCGCCGATCATGCGTTCCGTCTCGGCCTGGCTGACATTGCGTCCGTAAGGCTCAAGCGCTGCGTTGAGCGCGGCTGCGATATCGGGAGATGTGTGCGCGAGCGTACCGTCGAGATCGAAGACCACGGTCAGCCCATGACGAGCGTCAGAACGTTGTTCTATCATGATATTTTGCTCAATCCTGCCAAATGCTCGCCCTGCCCGATCGACCTCATATGCACGCGCTTGACGCATTCCAAAAGTGTCCCCGCTCCAACTTCCGTATTGTCCCGGTGCGCTGCGGCAACCGCGGTCACGACAAGCGCGGACAAATCGGCGGCAAGGCAGGCCGCGCCCGTAAAATCCTCCACGGCCGTGTAAAGGCTCGGCGTCACCAGAACCGCCAGCCCAGCGGCCTCCGCCGCACGCAATCCGTTCCGCGAGTCCTCGATCGCGATGCAGGCGCGGGGAGGCAACTGCAACTCCGACATGGCCAGTTGGAAAATATCCGGCGCAGGCTTTTTTCGTGGAACATCGTCGCCCGCCGCGATCGAGGCGAAGAGTGCGATGGCCTCGGAGCCCAGCGTAGCGCGTAAAAGCGCTTCCACATTCGCACGGCTCGTTGTTGTCGCAATGGCAAGCCGAATACCGTCTGTTCGCGCTGCCTCGATCAACTCGGAGACGCCAGGGCGAAGTTCGACGCGGCCGGAGGATATCAATTCGCTGTAGATTTCGGTTTTGCGCCTGTGCAGATCGGGGATCATCGTGGCGGCGTTGCCCCCTGCCGTCGGCGCACTGCTGCATGTGACGATGAAATGGGCGAGCCGCTCCTTGCCCCCAGTGACCCTCAAGAGTTCTCCATAGAGATCGCGCGTCCAAAGCCATGGAAGCCCGAATTCCTCGAACGCCTGATTGAATGCGGCGCGATGTGTCTCCTCGGTCTCGGCCAAGGTGCCATCGACATCGAAGATGATCGCTTCCAGCATGACTGCGGACTTGCTACTCAATGCGCTACGGTTCCGATTCCGCTTACGGCTGCTGGCGGAACACCCGGCTCGCCAGGATATCCTCCGCCTCGATAATGGACAGAGCCTCGATGGGAGTCGTGCCCTCGCTGGCGAAGACGCGGTTGGCCTGGCGCAGCCGGGCGCGGTCGAGCGCGTTGCGGATCGAGCGGGCATTGGCAAAGAGCGGCTGCGTCTTGCGAGCGGCGATATATTTCGCCATCGCGTGGCGCCCGGCCTCGCTCAAGTAGTAATTCTGATTGGTCAACATGATTTCAGCGATTTGCAAAAGCTCGGAGTCGGTGTAGTCGGGAAAGTCGATATGATGCGCAATGCGTGATCGGAAACCCGGATTGGACTGGAAGAATTTTTCCATCCGGTCGCTGTAACCGGCGAGGATAACGACAAGGTCCTCGCGCTGGTTCTCCATGACCTGAAGCAGAATTTCGATGGATTCCTGTCCGTAATCGCGCTCGTTTTCCTGCCGGTAGAGATAATAGGCTTCGTCGATAAAGAGGACGCCGCCCATCGCTTTTTTTAGAATCTCCTTCGTCTTGGGCGCGGTATGTCCAATATATTGGCCCACGAGATCGTCGCGCGTTACCGAGACGAGGTGGCCTTTGCGGATGTAGCCGAGTTTGTGGAGAATATCGGCCATGCGCAGCGCAACCTTCGTCTTACCGGTGCCGGGATTGCCGGTGAAGCTCATATGCAGCGTCGGGGTATCGGTCACCAGCCCCATGCGGCGGCGAACGCTGTCCACCAGCAGCAGGGCGGCGATCTCCCGAATGCGCGTCTTGACCGGCGCCAGCCCGACCAGCTCGTCATCGAGCTTTTTTAAGACGTCCGGAAGGCCAGTCTTTGAGAATTCATGCCGAAGATCGACTGTACTCGGATTACCCGCGGATGTTGCTTCCCCGTTCGCTTCCGCATCTGCGTTCAGTCCCCCGGCCTTGATATCAACGACCATTATCAGCTTACCTCCGACGCTTGGGATGGTGCCGCGTCATCCCGGGTAGCCAGGCCGCTACGCGATCCATGGCTATGTTAGCGGCTCAGCGCGACCAGGCCGGGCGAATGGACCCCGGAGCAGTGCCGGGGCAACGCAGTAACGAATGACGGACAGACTTCAATACCGGCTGCCTTCCGGCTTATTCACTGCGTAGGAGCGCGTCGTGTAGCCGATCATGCGGCCACCGCGTTCCTGACGCTCGATCGTGAAGCCGGGCTCGTCTGTCGGACGGCCGACAATGAAGGACAGCTTGACCGATTCCCAGCCATGACTGGAATCGAAGGCGGAGAGCCGGATATACGTGCGGCCGCCATAGACCTTGCGGCATTCGGCCAGCTCCATCATGACTGCGGCGGCGTCCGTCACGTCGAACATCGGATGGCCCCACATATCCCAATAGGTATTGCGCGGGTGCGGATCATCC
>CAYVJO010000153.1:6445-6970 GCA_964451735.1 uncultured Hyphomicrobiaceae bacterium
CTGGACCTGCTTGCGGATTTGATCGTCGGTCAGATCGGGCAGAAAGGAAAATGTGCCTTGCGTCAGTTTCATGGCTTGCTCCTTATTCGGCTGCGGTAGCGGTTGGCACAAAATCCGGCGTATCGGTCGATGCGTAGTTGAATGTTACATCCTTCCAAACATCGAGCGCCTGCTGTAGCGGCGTGCACCATTTCGCGGCCTCGTTCAGGATCTCCGAGCCCTCGGCCAAATAATCACGCCCCTCATTGCGCGCAAGCACCATCGCTTCCAGCGCCACGCGGTTGGCGGTCGCGCCGGCCGCAATGCCCATCGGGTGGCCGATCGTGCCGCCGCCGAACTGCAGGACCACATCCTCGCCGAGATAATGCAGAAGCTGGTGCATCTGCCCGGCATGGATGCCGCCCGAGGCGACCGGCATAACTTTGTTGAGCGAGGCCCAGTCCTGATCGAAGAACACTCCGTTCTGTAGCGCTGTCGGATTGAACTCCTCGCGGCAGATGTCGTAATAGCCCTTGGTCGTAGCCG
>CAYVJO010000154.1:0-6931 GCA_964451735.1 uncultured Hyphomicrobiaceae bacterium
GGTCAAATCATGGCTGCAAATCTGAAGGATAATCAGCAAAGCTGGCGAGTTTTGGCCAATGGCGCGGCCATGCGGATACAGCCCGATCCCGGCGAGCAGCCCTTCAACGCACATGAGTATTTCATGACCAACCCGAGCCTTTCAGGGCGCGGAGAAGCCTTGGCAAAGAGCTTCCCGCCTCGGGTCTTCGTGGGCGGCGACCAGGATGTTTTGGACTGAGTGACGTGAATTGGCGCGGCAAAATCTTCACACAACACGCCAATCCGGTCGCCGTTATCGATATAGGCTCCAATTCGATCCGCCTCGTTGTCTATGAGGATGAGATCCGCAGTCCGACCACTCTTCTAAATGAAAAACTGTTGTGCGGTCTAGGGCGCAAGCGCACGCCAGACGGACGCCTCAACCGTCATGCGGTCGAGAGGGCTTTCGCCACGCTTTGCCGCTTCAGGAAGCTGTGCGAACAGACGCGAGTGAAGCGCGCCTATGCTTTTGCGACGGAAGCGGTGCGCAGCGCGGCAGACGGTGAGGCATTCATCATCGAGGCGCAGAAATGTTGCGGAATACCTATCCGCGTTCTTGACGGCGCCGAGGAAGCCCGCCTGGCCGCGGCTGGTATTGCATCCAGCTTTCTCGACCCCGACGGTTTTGCAGGGGATCTCGGCGGCGGCAGCCTCGAACTGATCAACCTCAAAGGGTGGTCCATCATTCAAGAGACCTCATTGCCTCTGGGCAGTCTCAACCTCATGGATGTTGCAGGCAGCGATTACATCAAGGCATCCGCTCATATCGAGGCGCATCTCAAGCGGTTGGATTGGCTCGATCAGGGACGCGGGAGGCCATTTTACGCGATAGGCGGAACCTGGCGATCGGTAGCACGGCTTCACATGATAGAAACGCGTTATCCCTTAAGCATCATGCATCATTATACGATGTCACTGAAGCAGCTTGACAATCTCTACGCCAGCGTCATTGGCGGCGCCTCGAAAGCGTCCAGCCTTGCAAGAATTGCGCGCGATCGCAGGGAAATGCTTCCCTATGGTTTGCTGCTGCTGAAGCGGCTGACCGAGCGGATCAAGCCGTCGGAGGTCATCTTTTCCGCTTTCGGCGTTCGCGAAGGGATGTTGTTCATCAATCTGCCTGCGCGAAAACAGGCGCTCGACCCTTTGCTTTCCGCTTGCGAGGACATGGCGGCCCGCCGCGCCCGTTCGTTTGACTATTGCGACGAATTCTACAATTGGACCCACCCGCTTTTTCAAGAACCCGGTCTGGAAGAGACGGCGGAGGAGCGGCGGCTGCGTCATGCCGCATGCCTGCTCGTGGATGTTGGGTGGCGCGGCCATCCCGACTATCGCGGCGAAAAAGCCCTCGGCCTTATCGCTCAATCCGCCTTTGTGGGCGTAGATCATCCCGGCCGTGCTTATCTCGCCCTTTCCGTCTATTATGGGCACGAACGAGCGCTCAATGGCGATTTCAGTCCTGCTCTACGCAAGCTTTCCGGGCGCGTACTGAATAGGCGGGCGCAGATATTGGGACTTGCCGCGCGCACCGCGATCAAGCTTTCAATTAATATGCCAGGTATTATCAATCAGACGGCGATCGGTTATGATAAGGGACGGTTAGTGCTGCAATTGCCGCCAGGCCTTGAAATGCTGAATGGCGAATCCTTGCGACGCCGCTTCAAAGCGCTTGCGAATTTTCTGAATTGTGAGCCTGAAATACGAATTGGGCCGGTACGCCAGCCATCTGAGTCTGCTGAAGGCCTTCTGACTTCACGCGATTAGGTACAGCAGGGACCTGCAAGGCGCTTCGCGGATGAAGCCTTTATTAACGATACTGGTTCATGATTTCGTTCTCGTGCCCTAATCGTTCTGCAATAATAGCCACTGGCGCGGAGTGAACGCGGTGGATCTCGATCTATACCAGATTTTGAATGTGAAGCGGGCGGCGAGCCACGATGAGATTCGTGCGGCCTACCGTAAGCTGGCCAAGGAATATCATCCAGACAGGAATCCCGGAGACAAGGCCGCGGAAGAAAAATTCAAGCAGGTCTCTGCCGCTTTCAACATTCTCGGCGACCCGGAGAAACGGCGCAAATACGACGCGGGCGAAATAGATGCGAGCGGGCGAGAAACAGGCGGCTTCTACAGCGGAAACGGCAATGGCGGATATCGGTATAAAACGTCGGATAATTTCGGCGATTTTAGCGATATTTTCGGCGATTTCTTTGGCCGCAGCGGAGCTGGCGCGGGACCAGGCTCGGGCCCTGGCGCGAGCGGCGGCTTCAATATGCGCGGTATGGACTACCGCTATCATCTGGAGATCGATTTTCTGGAAGCCGTCAATGGCGTGAAAAAGCGAGTGCTTTTGCCTGAGGGCGAAACGCTGGATATCAACGTGCCATCTGGCGTCGTCCAGGGGCAGGTTCTTCGTTTGAAGGGCAAGGGCGGCCCCGGGGTCGGACGTGGTTTGCCCGGCGATGCTCTGATCGAGTTGAAGATCAAGCCCCATGCTTATTTCGAGCGCGAGGGCGATAACATCCTGCTCGATTTGCCTGTCGCTATCTATGAAGCGGTGCTCGGCGCAAAAGTCGAAGTGCCCACCATAAGCGGACGAGTTTCACTGACGGTGCCAAAGGGGGCGTCCAGCGGACAGATCCTTCGCCTGCGCGGCAAAGGCGTTCGTAACGCGCAGACCGGCAATAATGGCGATCAGCTTGTGCGTCTTATGATCATCCTTCCGCAACGGGTGGATAGGGATTTGTTCGACTTCATGGAAGAGTGGGCAGGTAAGCACCCCTACAATCCAAGAGCCAAGCTGACAGAGGCTATCTGACAGTACGCCGAAAAATCTCAGCAGCCGCTGCATTGTGCGAATCCGTAAGAGCCGCTAATCGAGTCTCACGGCGATCCCGGCGGCGGCCATGTGTGCCTTGGCTTCCCGGATCGTGTGGTCCCCGAAATGAAAGATCGAGGCCGCCAGAACGGCGCTCGCGTGCCCCTCGCGCACGCCTTCCACCAGATGATCGAGCACGCCAACGCCCCCCGACGCGATGACCGGCACAGGAATGGCATCGGCAATGGCGCGCGTCAGAGGAATATCGAAGCCGGCGCGCGTGCCGTCGCGGTCCATCGAGGTGAGAAGGATTTCGCCAGCACCGCGCGCAACCACATCTTGGGCATATTCGATCGCGTCGATGCCAGTCGGATTGCGCCCGCCATGCGTGAAGATTTCCCACCGTTCAGGCTCGCCATCCCCTGAGACGCGCTTGGCGTCGATCGCCACGACAATGCACTGCACGCCGAATTTCTCCGCCGCGCGGGCAACGAAATGCCGGTCCTTCACGGCGGCAGTGTTGATCGACACCTTGTCCGCGCCCGCGCTCAGGAGTTTCCGGATATCCTCGGTCTCGCGCACCCCGCCGCCCACGGTCAGCGGCATGAAGCATCGCTCCGCCGTGCGCTGGACGACATCGAAGATGGTGGCGCGATCCTCATGGCTGGCCGTGATGTCGAGAAAACACAGCTCATCCGCTCCTGCCGCGTCGTAAGCCTGCGCTACCGCCACAGGATCGCCTGCGTCCCGCAGATCAACGAAATTTACGCCTTTGACCACCCGCCCGTCCTTGACGTCGAGGCAGGGAATGATGCGGGTTTTCAACACGGGGTTTCCATAAAAAAGAGACCATGCACCATCTGTTCGCCGTTCAAGGTTGAGCCTCTCGCCACGCCGCACAAAACGCAGCAATATAGCCGATGGCGCACTCAATCGCTTCTCTGGCGGCGCTTTCGGGATCAAGACCTGTCACCGACAAGGCCGCAACCGGCAACGCAGCTCCGATTTGCGATAGATGCTGGCGGACGTCATCGGGTGAAGGTCCCCCGCTCGCTGCATAAATATTGGCGCGAAAATGAGCCGCGTTGTGAACATCCATGTCCATGTGGATGTAAGCCTGGCCACAATGCTGGAGAGCCGAGACCGCGCCATCCGCATCGCTTACGACCGGGATGGCTTCGTCATCGATGAAAAAGCGCTCGGCTGCATCGAGCGCGCGGGCGCCGTAGAGACACAGATTTCGCCGGCTTGCAGGCGTCAGCCCGGCAATGTCCAGAGCCATCGCCTGCCAGGCTTCGCCAATTACAATCGAGGCGGCCATGCCATCGAACAGACCGCTAAGCGTCGTTTCCGGTGTGTTTAGATCGGCGTGGGAATCCATCCAAAGAACGCCGGTGTCTTCGCCTCCTAGCCCGCAGAGCGCACCAAGCGCCGCCACCGAGCAGCTACCGCAGATGATGACGCTCAAAGAGCCGGTGTTGTGGGTGGCCTTGACCAGCGCGCCTGTCTGTGCGGCCAATTCGAAAGCCGCTCGAATCTCGGCGGCATCGTCCCCCGTTGCTTCGATAATGCTTTCGCTGACCGGGAAACCAATCTGTTCAAGGGTTTTCGTGAGCCCCGCCTCACGAATGGCGCTGGCCATTTCGCACCAATGAATGCGGCTCAGGCGGTTGGGCCAGGTTACATAGATCAGCTCGATCGTCATTGCCCATCCTCATATGCCGAGCGGAGCAACGCCAATGCTTCGACGGCGTCGAGACGTCCATCATATAATGCGCGCCCCGCAATGGCGCCTTCCAAAATCGCATGGTCCGGATGCGCCAGACGGCGAATATCCTCAATGCCTGAAAGCCCGCCGGAAGCGATCACTGGTATGGCAACCTCGCGCGCAATGTCCAGCGTCTCGTCGAGATTGAGCCCGCCCAGCAAGCCGTCGCGCGCAATATCGGTGTAAATAATAGCCGCAATACCGACATCCTCAAGGCGCTTGGCAAGCTCACGCGCCGTCAAAGTGCTGATTTCCGCCCATCCCTCGACGGCGACGATGCCTTCGCGTGCGTCGATTCCGACCGCGATCCGGCCGGGAAAGGCGCGCGCGGCCTCGCGGACGAGTTGAGGATCGCGCACGGCCACTGTGCCTAAAATGACACGAGCGATACCCTCTTCGAGCCAGGACCCGATATGCGCCATGGACCTGATGCCTCCGCCGAGCTGGACCGGGATCGATAGCGTGCGCAATATCCCGCGAACTGCGTCCGCATTGACCGGAGCGCCTTCGAAAGCGCCATTTAAATCAACCACATGCAGATAATCGAAGCCCAGCTGCTCGAAGTCTTTAGCCTGGGCCGCAGGATCGTCGCCAAAGACAGTCGCCTCACTCATCAGCCCCTGCCGCAGACGCACGCATTGGCCATCCTTTAAATCGATAGCGGGGAAAAGCCTCATGGGTTACAATCCGTCTCAAATCGGACACAGACTTCGGGCAGTGTCTGGTTTACTAAATTGCGCGTAAAGTAGCGCTCCTTGTCTCGTATCCGCGTCTGGAGCTGAGTTTTCCGAAACCTCAATCGGGCTTAGGATTCCATGCGGCGATACATTATCTCATACGACCTTTACAGACCCGGGAACAACTATTCCGACTTGACCGGCGAAATCAAGCGGCTCGGAGAAGATTGGGAGCACCCGCTCGCCAATCTCTGGATTGTGGAAACAAAGCTGTCCGCTGGTGATATACGCGCGATATTGGGCGATCACCTTATTACGGGAGATAAGCTTTATATACGACAAGTCGGCGAGGATGTGGCGGGTATGGACATAGCTCCCGGCTCGCCTTGCCGGATGAGCGCGGTGTCGACCCATGAGCGCGCACCGGTGAAGCTTCTTGCCAATGTACTGTCGCGCAAAAACGTCGCGCCTGAATCGCACCTCCTTACGGCCGCCACTGGAGAAAATTGGTAATCAGCTTCAAGCCCAGTTTCTGGCTCTTTTCGGGGTGAAATTGCGTCCCGGCGACATTGTCCCTCACAACGATCGCCGTGATGTCCGCTCTATAATCCGTTATCGCGACAATATCACTGTCCTGCGCGTTCGTCAGAGCGTAGGAGTGTACGAAATAGGCATGCCATCCCGCTTCTCCGGCTGGAATGCCGTCAAGCAATGAGTGATTCCGGCGCAGATGAAGTGTGTTCCAGCCCATATGGGGAATTTTCAACGTTGGGTCGGCGGGCTCGATCAGGCGCACTTCGCCGCGAATCCAGCCGAACCCTCCGGTCACGCCGTGCTCATGTCCGCGCTCGCATAAAAGCTGCATACCCACGCAGATACCGAGAAAAGGCTTGCCGTCTCGCCGGACCGCCTCGTCAAGAGCGTCACGCATCCCATGGATGGCGGTCAGCCCGGCGAGACAATCGGCATAAGCGCCAACGCCCGGCAGAACGATGCGCCCAGCCTGGCGTACGCGCTCGGGATCTGCGGTTACAAGGATGTCTTGATCAATGCCCGCTTCGGTGGCCGCACGTTCGAAGGCTTTCGCGGCGGAATGAAGATTTCCGGAGCCATAGTCGATAATCGCGACATGCATCTCTCAGCCGCCATGCGCCGGGAACATGCCGATTACAGGGACACCGCTCGATGTCGCGGCTTTGCCGCCCGGAAATGACACCGCTCCCACTGTCATGAGCTCTTTTTCGCGGCGAGATTCGGGTAGCCATTCCATAATATAGCGGCGCTCGCATTCCTCCAGGTTTCGACCGGAAACGACGCCCTTGAGCACATAGCCCCTCCTTTCGAGCGATGCGCGGAAGATATCGCGCGCCTCGAAGCCGAAGATGACATTGAGAAGAATACCAGCCCATGCAAGGGCCTGTTCACCCGCGCCGAGCCCGCCTAGCGCCAGGGTCAAGCCGATGCTTAGGGCAAGATAGAGCAACAGTCCCCGCCACAGCCGGTTGACAAGAAACCAAAGCGCCGGCAGCAAAAAGGCCCATAGCGCAAACCCCTCCTTGACGAAGACCAATTCTTCGGCCCGCTCTTCGAGCGTCTCCGGTGGAACGCGCTTTTCATAAACTGTGTAAGTCTGCACCGCCAGCTCCTGGCTTTC
>CAYVJO010000155.1:0-6922 GCA_964451735.1 uncultured Hyphomicrobiaceae bacterium
CGGCCGTGCAGTTGCCGGTGACCCGGTTACCCGATACGACGACATTCTCGGCGACGCCACCGATTCCCCCCTGACCGTTGGCCTCGAGCATGATAACCGCGCTGTCATCGATGCGCTGCGCGACTTCGTGGCCGGAGCGCGCGCCGATGGCTGAGGCGATGTTCGAACAGGCGGCGCTAATTGGCCTCGGGCTTATCGGCTCCTCGCTGAGCCATGCGATCCGGCGGGCGGGGCTGGCGCGGCGGATCACCGGCGCGGCGAAATCGGACGCAACGATCGAAACAGCGCGCCGGCTGGGCTTGTGTGATGCGGTTTACGCCGATCCCGCCGACGCGGCGCGAGGCGCAGACCTCATCATTCTCTGCACCCCTGTCGGCAGTTTCGGCCCCATAGCAAAAGCCATCGCTCCGGTTCTTAGCGAAGGCGCGATCTTGACCGACGCCGGTTCGGTAAAAGCGGCCGTCATGCGCGATGTCGGACCGCATTTGCCGCCCCGCATTCACTTCATCCCCGGCCATCCGATCGCCGGCACCGAGCATTCCGGACCGGAAGCCGGCTTCGCCGAGCTGTTCGACGGCCGGTGGTGCATTTTGACGCCCCCGCGTGACGCCTCGCCCGAGGCGGTTGATAAGCTGACAAGATTTTGGGAACATTGCGGCTCACTCGTGGAAATTATGACGCCTGAGCATCATGATCTGGTGCTGGCAATCACCAGTCATGTGCCTCACCTGATCGCCTATAATATCGTCGGCACGGCGTCCGATCTGGAAACGGTGACGCAGAAGGAGGTCGTCAAGTTCTCCGCAGGCGGTTTCCGCGATTTTACCCGCATCGCGTCCTCCGATCCAACCATGTGGCGCGACGTGTTTTTGAACAACAAGCAGGCTGTGCTCGAAATGCTTGGACGATTCTCGGAGGATCTCACCGCCTTGCAGCGCGCGATCCGTTGGGAGGATGGCGACGCTTTGTTCGAGCTGTTCTCCCGCACGCGCGCCATCCGGCGTGGCATCATCGACGCTGGTCAGGAAACGCCAGCACCGGATTTTGGCCGCGCTCATGGCAAGGCGCCCTCAGGGCAAAAGAGATCGGCGTGACCGGGGAGGGCGGTATCTGGGTTTTCGGCTACGGCTCGCTTATGTGGCGGCCGGGCTTTCCGCATAACGAGCGCCTCCACGCCGTTCTGACGGGCGCGCATAGGGCCTTGTGCGTCTATTCACATATTCATCGGGGCACGAAAAGCCGCCCTGGTCTGGTTCTGGGCCTTGACGCCGGCGGCTGGTGCGAAGGCATCGCCTTTCGCGTTCCCGCGCCGCATGTCCGTCTCACTCTGCAATATTTGCGGCGGCGCGAACAGACCAACAATGTGTACCGCGCTATGTGGCGGACTGTCAGCGTCGAAGAGGGAGCGCGGCGCGAGGTCCGCGCGCTATGCTACGTTGTCAATCGCACGCACCGGCAATATGCGGGCGATCTGCCACTTGATATACAGCATTGGCTGGTGTGGCGCAGCTCCGGGCGCTCGGGACGGAACATCGATTACGTGATCAATACGGCGCGTCAATTGCGGGAATGCGGCATCAAGGACCCACGTCTCGAAGCGCTCGTTGCGCGTCTTCCCCGGAGCCATCAACTCCCCGGCGTCATTATGTGACCTTTAAGATTTTAGGCGGATCCAGTATGTATTGGTAATAATTCGCCGTCATTGCAGGAAATAATGCCCATGCTGGACCTCACCCGAAGTCGCGACAAGGTCGTCGATGCCGCCTTGCGGCTTGCCGCGGAACATGGTTGGAGCGGCCTTAGCCTTGACAAAATCGCTCACGAGGCGGGTATTGGCCTTGACGCCTTTCGCCGCGAATTCACCTCGAAAGCGGACATCCTCGCCGCTTATACCCGCGCCGTTGACGACGCGGTTCTTGCCAAAGCAGACCCGGCCGACGCAAGCCTTGCCGCGCGCGACCGCTTGTTCGACGTTCTGATGACGCGCTTTGAGCTTATGACGCCGTATAAAACCGGTTTGAAGCGGATCAGAGCCGATTTGCGCCGGCGCCCAGGCGAGGGTCTGGCGCAGATGGGGGTTGCCGCTCGGTCGCTCTATTGGATGCTTGCCGCCGCTGGGGTCGATGCGGAAGGATCGAGGGGTGTGTTGCGAGTGCCCGGCTTGCTTGCCCTTTATGCCAGCGTTTTCGACATTTGGCTTGAGGATGACGACGCAGGGCTCTCCCGCACTATGGCCGCGCTGGACAGCCGCTTGCGGAAGGGCGAGCGTTCGATGCAGCGTATCGATAATTTCTGCGAGGCAGCCGTCCGTTTCTGCTCCAGCATGGTCCCCGGCCGTGCGCACGGCCCGCAAAACGCGTCATCTCCGACGGAGCCGGCGTCATCCCCGCCAAATCCCGCTCAAGCAAACGGCAGCGCAACCCCTGGAGCGGCTCCAGCCACCTGACCGGATATGCCGATGACGGAAAAAGCAGCCCATAGTCTCATCACATATGCGGATTTCAAGGCCGTTGATATCCGTGTAGGCACGGTCGTGGGAGCCGAAGCTTTTCCGGAAGCACGTAAGCCTGCCATCAAGCTCTGGATCGATTTCGGTCCCGTTATCGGGGTCAAGAAAAGCTCGGCGCAAATAACGAAACATTACACGCCCGATAGCCTCGTCGGCAAACAGGTCACCGCGGTCGTTAATTTCCCGCCACGCCAGATCGGCAAATTCATGTCCGAGGTTCTCACGCTTGGCCTGCCGGACGAGGAAGAGGCGGTGGTGCTGATCGCACCGACCCTGCCTGTTCCAAATGGCGGAAAGCTTTTTTGACGCGCCCAGCTAATTTCGCTCGTTGTGCTTAGCGTAGAAAGCCGCCTCCATCTGCCGCCGCGCGCGAAAGGGATCCTGCGACTCATCGACGTCCACATCGGCCCATGTGACGTGCCCGTCCTCGGCAATATCGTTTTTCAATGTCACATTATGGGCAAGGCCGATCGGCAGAGCACCTGCCGCCAAGCTTCTCGCCGCAGGCATGAGCTTGCCCCAAACCATGAAGCCGCCTTCCCCGTCGAGCTTTTCTCCAGCCTTCAGCGGGCGCTTGGCGACGGCGACGGCATCACCCCGAAAGGCGCGCGGCGAGCCGGTCGGTTCCCCGCGCAGCGCTGCCGACAGCACGGAGATATTCAACTCCAAGCCGATGAGATGATAAGGCTTGTACATGGCGGCATAACGGCCCGTTTCATCCGTCTTCAGGCCATATTGCCTGAAACAGGCGGCAGCATAGTCTCCCGGCGCTTCAAGAACGACATAGACGCCCCACCGCAAATCACGGAAAACAGGCCGCCCGTCCCGTTCCAGAGACGAGACCACCTCCACCATACCCGAGCGATCCAGCAGGCCCCCCGCCGCACGCGGGCGCAGCACATGCGGCAGGTCATCGACTCCGCATGGGGGAAAGAGAAGCCCCTCATCGGGCGCGTCAAGGCCGCAGCTATTGGCGATGGCGGCCATTTCGATGGCGGATTTCGTGCCGTCCAGAAAGGAGTTGAACATTTGCGGGTTCATGCCCGCCGCTTTTGCGGCGTCGAAGGTCATCCCGTAATGGCCCCACACATTAGCAGGCGTTACATGATGATAGGCGGGCAGATATTTGGTGCCTTTACCCGCGGCGACCACGTGGAACCCGCAAGCCCGCGCCCAATCGACCATCTCGGCGACGAGGGCAGGCTGATCTCCATAGGCCATGCTGTAGACAACGCCAGCGGATTGCGCCTCGCGCGCGAGCAGAGGACCGGCCAGAACATCCGCCTCGACATTGACCATGATGATATGCTTGCCCGCCGAGATAGCCGCCCGAGCATGCCGGATCCCGGCGGCCGGATTGCCAGTCGCCTCGATGACCACGTCAACATCGTCCCGGCCGGCAAGAGCGGCGCCGTCTTCGAGAAAGACCGTTCCTGCGATCCGCTTATCGTCCCAGTCGACCGCACGGCAGGCCGATAGTGCCCGGCCTGGATCAAGATCGGCAATGGCTGTGACGCGCAGGCCGCTTGTGAATGGGGCTTGCGCCAGGAACATCGAACCGAATTTGCCCGCGCCTATCAGTCCAGCCCGTACAGGCCGGCCGGCGTCGCTGGCTTGTTGCAGAAGGTGGAACAGATTCATGAGACGTTTCCCGGAAGGTTTGCCGGCGGTTACCCCGCCTGACAGATCGTGTATGCAACCCAAAGTGTGCTATGAAGCGCGCGGGATGTCGATCTTATCCTTGCCCAGCAGCCGGAGGGCGGAATTCCGGCCAAAACGCAAGATCGGATAGAAAAAATTCGCGCGGTTCTTGTTTCGAAGCAGACGCGCCGTCATTCGGTTCAGGAAGCCGCTGTTCGAGCTGAGCAGCGACAGCAGTTCGATGGCACGGGCTCCTGCATAGGATACACCGCCGTAATTCACGACCATGGTCTCGTTGAGGTCGATGCCGTCCGCGTAGAGTTTAGCCACGATTTCGGGATGGTCACGCCCGTCGATCAGGATGACCGGCCCAACTGCTTCGCGGAGCCGCACCATCTGGACATAAGCGCGGCAAAAAGGGCATTCGCCATCATAGATGATTTCAATGGGTCCGGCTGGCCCCTCGCCAAGCGCATCGCCCTGGCTACTCAGGCCTGATATCATGAAAGCACCCATTCGCGCCAGGGCGCTTGATACAGAATGATGGCCATGAATGCAGCCGCGTACCAGTAGATCAAACTGTTGATCCTGTTGAAGGCCGTCACGAAGCCCAGGATGCAGATCGTCCAGCCAAAACCGAAGACCGGAGCCGGCAAATAGGTGGTAAGGATGAAGAACAGAAGCAAGGCGTGTCCGGCCAGGTCAGTCCCGAAACGGCGCGGTATGAATAGCAGCCCGATCGCCACCTGCACATAAAGATCATACCAGGTGATCAGCATCGCGACTTGCCGGACCCATTCGTTCGATTCGAGAATGATTGTATCGCCCTCGATCTCTGATAGAGGGCTGCGCAGAAGCGCGGATTGCCTTGCGGCCGACTCGATGAGCGATCCGTCGATGCCGATAAGATGCGCGAAGGCCTCGAAGCGGTCGTCGAAAAGCAGCTTCAATTCGAACATCTCGCCTGACATGTAGCTAGGCGAGAAGACTTTCTGTCCCGCCGCCATCAGGAAAATGAAGATGATGAAGAAGCGGGCGTGCCATTGCAAAACCTCTTCCGCTTCCCTGCGGTCTGGTTGCGAATGAGCGATCCATATCACCCAAAGCCAGTATACGAGCAAGTATTTGTGGTTGTCCGCAACGTACCAGTCCACCGCCAGCGCGATCGTAGACATAGCCGCCAGCACGAGCCAGATCATCGCCTGGCGCATCAAAGCAGGGTAAACCAGAACTGCAACAATCAAGATATTGGTTGCGATCTTAGGGATCCAATGTTCAAAGCCGAATGTTGCGACAAGAAACAAAGTCAGCGCGGACGTGACGCCAATGAGATCCAACTCGGCGATCCTGAAGGAGATAGCCCTCTCGCGAAGTCTTGTATGCATCGAGGCAAGTGACATCGCCGGCTATTCCATCGTCTCGAAGCGGAATGTTTTGATCAGGCGCGATTTGAGTGTACGCGCTTCGACATCATAGGACAGGGTGTGATAGTCGATGACAATCACGAATTCGGTTGCCTCGCTTCGGGGGCGTTTGCCGACCGGCGACAGAAGTTCGTAGCTCTTGGCTGTTTTGCCTAGAAAATTGCCCCTGTTATCGTAGGAGCCGACCTGCTCGCGCGTGTCGTTGCTAGCCCACTGCGTCGAGCGTATGGCGTTGGCGTAAGGAATGAAGTTTTCCCTGGTTGGATACCAGAGCGCCCTATTGAGCCATTTCGAATGCTCCTGCTTGAGCCGGAAGATAGGGTAACGCTCCCCGTTTGGCGCTACGAGGTAGGTTTGCGCATAGCGCGTTGCCGTTGAGTCAGCGGAGGCGAACATGCCCATGCCGCCGCCTTTCCACGTCGAAAGCTCATACTGGGACGACAGATAAGAAGCGCGGCCGACCATCAGCACCATGATCGCTGGAATGATCAATCGGGATGCCCAGTAAAAAGCGCTTTGCCGTTCGGGTATAGCCAAGCTTGGTCGCTCCTTGCCACTCACCTAACGTCTTAAACGGGAGGGCTTTTCTTGTCCAAGGAAAACCCAGACCAGGCTGGGCGATAGCCCAGCGCATGATAAGAACATTTATGTGTGTCGGGTTCGAAGCCGTATTCCGGCGCGAATGGCGTGTCCGGTAAAACCGATGCGATCGATATCTTCGGCTCGCATTGGCAACATTTTCAGTGCGGCCAATTTACGCCGATTTGAGCAACAGCGGCCCGTCGAGCCAGCCCTTTAAGTCTCGCAGGGCGCGAGCGGACATGGCCCGTTTCCGCGCAAAGGATTTATCCTTACCCTTGAGACGTTTCCCGTTCTCGGATTGTGGCGTCTCGATGGGCGGGAACAGCCCAAAATTGACGTTCATCGGTTGAAAGCTGCGCGCGTCGGCATCGTCTTCCCCAAGCAGGTGGCCGCCCGTGATGTGGGCGAGCAACGCCCCGAGCGCAGTGGTCGGCGGAGGCGGCTCCATGTGCCGCCCAAGACGTTCACAGGCAGCGAGCCTGCCCGCCAAGAGGCCAATGGCAGCTGATTCCACGTAGCCTTCCACGCCAGTGACCTGACCGGCAAAACGCAGACGCGGCATCGCTTTAAGCCGGAGCTGTCCGTCGAGAAGTTTCGGGCTGTTGAGGAAGGTGTTACGATGAATGCCGCCCAGGCGCGCAAATTCGGCGTTTTCAAGCCCGGGGATCATCCGGAAAATACGCGATTGCTCGCCATATTTCAGCTTGGTCTGGAAGCCGACCATATTCCACAGCGTGCCGAGCGCGTTGTCCTGTCTGAGCTGGAC
>CAYVJO010000156.1:0-6919 GCA_964451735.1 uncultured Hyphomicrobiaceae bacterium
CGGATACCATTTGCCCTGGCCATAATGCAAGAGACCGCCGGGGGCAAAGCGTTTGCGTAGCCGGCGGATGAGATGTTCCGCGTAGCGGCGTTTGCTCGGACCGACGGCGGCTGTGTTCCATTCCACGCCCTCCATGTCGTCAACCGAAACGAATGTTGGCTCTCCGCCCATGGACAGACGGACATCCCCATCCTTGAGCCGGCGGTCTACATCATGGCCAGCTTTGATGATCGCGGACCATTGCTCGTCGCTGTAAGGCTTCGTGACGCGGGGTGACTCGGCAATACGCGTGACCGTCATGTCGAAGGAGAACTCGACCTCCGCCGGTTCATGGCCACCCGTGATCGGCGCGGCGCTGATGGGGCTGGGGGTGGCGGCGAGCGGTATGTGGCCTTCGCCTGCCAGAAGGCCAGATGTCGGATCAAGACCGATCCAACCCGCGCCGGGCAGATAGACCTCTGCCCAGGCGTGTAAATCAGTAAAATCCATAGCCGCGCCAGCCGGGCCGTCGAGCGGCTTCACATCGGGCGTAAGCTGGATCAAATAGCCGGAGACAAAGCGCGCGGCGAGGCCGAAGCGGCGTAAGATCTGCACCAGCATCCAGCCTGAGTCACGGCAGGAGCCCGCGCCGCGTTTCAGTGTTTCGTCCGGGGTTTGAACGCCCGGCTCCATGCGGATCAGATATTTGATATCCTTTTCGACCTGCTGGTTCAGAGCCACGACAAAGTCGATGGTGGAGGGGGCGTCCGTCTTGAGGGCAGCGAAATAGTCATCAAACAGCCCACCCGTCGGGATCGCCTCCAGATAAGGCGTAAGCTCCTTTTTCAGCTCCGGGTCATATTGGAAAGGCCATTGGCGCGCATGGTCATCCACGAAGAAGTCGAAAGGATTGATGACCGCCATATCAGCAACGAGGTCAACCGTCACGCTGAACTGGTGAGTTTTTTCAGGCACGACGAGGCGGGCCAGATAATTACCGAACGGATCCTGCTGCCAGTTCAGGAAATGATCCTTTGGCGTGAGCGTCAGCGAATAGCTCAAAATCGGCGTGCGGCAATGCGGGGCCGGACGCAAGCGGATCACCTGGGGACCAAGGCTGGTGAGCCGGTCGTAATGATAATTGGTCTTATGCGTCAGCGCGACGTGAAGTGTCATGCACTCTCCCCGGGAGCATCCCCGTCTCGGATGGCCACCATCGCCAGCCTTACAGAATCAGGTTTTTGGATACGTACTACGTGACTATGCCGATCGGGACCAGTTTCGATCTTGTCTTCGCCTTGAAACAGCCCCGAAGCTGCAGAATTATGCTTTCAGCTTGACTTTAACCGCTCGTCTGGGATTGGAACTGACTTCGACCCTGCGCCTGCTTGCTGGTCAAGGGCGCCTCGGTTACATCTCTTTTGTCCGTATCGTGTCCGAAAAAGGAAGCGCTCAATTCGGCTGTCAAGGCGATCAGCTCGCGCTGAACCGAGTCGTTGAAGTTATGCAATTCGTGGAGCAGCTGGTCATTATGCGCCGATTTTTGCAGCTGCGCATGGAAGGCGTCGATGCGCTCCAATGCGCGTTGAGCGTTGCGCAAGTGGAATTCGGTGCGAAGCTGGCTGGTCATGCGCCGGATCTCTTCGATGCAGAACGCGATCGAGCGCGGAAGCCTGGCGTCGAAAATCAGGAAACGGGCGACATCGGACGGGTTGAAGCCGCTTGCGTGGGAGCGGCGGAATGAATGATAGGCGGAAGCCGAGCGCAGGAGGGCGTTCCACAAGCCGGCGTTTTGCTCAGGCGTCAGCTCGCGCTTCAAGCCCGCGGCTCGCTGAGCGAATTGCACATCGAGCAGGCGGCTGGTCTGGTCCGCGCGCTCGATGAACAAGCCGAGCCGGAAGAACGGCCAGCTCTCGTCCCTGTAAAGCGTGCTCTCCGCGACGCCGATCTCCGCATAGCAGCCACGTTTGATGGCGTCGCAACTGCGAGACAAGCGTGTCTGCGAGAAATCGGCTTCGCTGAACGACAGCAGCCTTGTGTAAAAATCATTGATTTGCAACCACATATCGCTGGAGATCAATGGCCGCAAGGCGCGGGCGTTCTCGCGCGCCGAACGGATGCAGGCTTGTATCGAGCTGGGATTTTCCAGCCATGTGCCATAAAAAGCGATCACGTTCGCAACCGTCGGCTCGGAGAATTTCTTTTGGAAATTCTCATCATCCGAGTAGAGCGTGATGATCCATCCCCATCCATCGCTATCGGGACGGCTGCGTTGAAATGAGGATTGCGCTTCCAGGATGCGGGCCATGCTTTCAGCACGCTCCAGATAGCGGGCAAGCCAGAAAGCACATTCCGCATGGCGAGCCAGAAGCGTTGTCAACAGTCTTCTCCCCAACCTGCCGTATCGGATTTGAGAACCCAGGTGTCTTTCGTGCCGCCCCCTTGTGAGGAATTGACGACAATGGACCCCTTGGGCAACGCCACCCTCGTCAATCCGCCTGGCAGCACCCAGGTGTCCTGTCCGGTGACAGCGAAGGGCCGCAAATCCACATGTCGCGGCTCAACGGCCTCATCGACGAGCGTTGGGCAGACGGATAGAGCAATCATCGGCTGAGCGATATAATTGTCGGGATTTTTCTTCAAGCGTTCCCGGCATTCATCGCGTTCCGCTTTCGTGGACTTCGGCCCAACGCAGATCCCATAGCCGCCCGACTCCCCGACCGGCTTGACAACCAGTTCGTCCAGATTTTCAAGTGTATAGGCAAGCGATGACGGCTCGCGGCAGATGAAGGTTTCGACATTGGGAAGCAGCGGGTCTTCATTCAGATAATACCGGATGATGCGAGGCACATAGGCGTAAACGGCTTTGTCGTCGGCGATCCCGGTGCCCACCGCGTTCGCCAGCGTGACATTGCCCTTGCGCACCGCGCGCATGAGGCCTGCCACTCCGAGAAGGCTGTCCTTGTTGAAGGCTTCAGGATCCAGAAAATCGTCGTTGACCCTGCGGTATATAACGTGAACAGGCGTTGGACCGGCGACGGTCTTCATGAACAGGCGATCGTCGTCTACGAAGAGATCGCTTCCCTCGACGAGCGGAACGCCCATTTCCCGGGCCAGAAAAATATGCTCGAAATAGGCCGAGTTAAAAACACCGGGCGAAAGCAGAACGATTTGCGGCTCACCGAGGATCGGCGGGGCGACTTCGCAAAGTTTCGTGGCAAGGCGCACGCCGTAATCCGACAGCGGTTCGATCCCGAAACCCTCCATCAAATCTGGGAAGGCCCGCTGCATCAGATGCCGGTTCTCCACGACATAGGACACGCCAGATGGCGTGCGGCTATTATCCTCCAGAACGAAAAATTGCCCATTTTCGTCGCGGATAATATCGGTGCCGGAAATATGGACATACGTGCCCCCCGGTGGATCATATGCAACCATTTCGGGGCGGAAATTGGTGTTGCCTAGGACAAGATCTCGCGGCACGACGCCATCTTTCAGTATTTTCTGGTCGTGATAAATATCCCAGATGAAAAGATTGAGTGCTTTCACGCGCTGCTTGATACCGGCGTCGAGGCGGCCCCAATCCTGTGAAGTAATAACGCGGGGAATGACATCGAAGGGCAGGATCCTATCAATGGCATTTCTGTCATTGTAAACAGTGAAGGTTATGCCAAGCAGAAAAAGCTCGCGTTCGGCATCCTTTGCCCGAGCCGAAAGATCGCTCAGCTCCATTTGCTGCAAGCGATGCCAGAGCTTTGCAAGCTTCCGATTGGGATTTTGACTATTGCCGAGCAATTCGCAGAAAAAAGCATCCGCATCGTAATCGTCAAGCGTAGCCGTTGTTCCAGGATTGCGTAGAACGGTGACTGTTGCCATGCGCCTCTCTCTTACCGATTATCGATGCGACCCCCGTCTGCCCGATGTAATTCACAATAAATACCTATGGTTAGAATTATCCTAACATAACCTTTTCGGCAGAGGAAAGGCATAAACCTGCTCATTTTATATGCACAATTGCAGAGAATAAGATTCTCGGTCATGTAAAAAACAATTGCAGTCAAGTATTAAAAAAACATTGTGTGATAATTTTTTTAAATTATAGAAAATAAGAAAGTGTATCTCAAGTAAAATATGGCTATGGCTAAAAATTGTGCTATTGAATGATTTTAAGGCGATATTGCGGTCTTTGAACAAGGATGAACGCTATGGCGTTGCGCGGCTTGAAAATCGATGGAATTCCAGTCGCATATATCGACGAAGGACAAGGTCCGCCCGTCATTCTTGCCCATTGTTCGAGCGCGTCGCATCGCATGTGGCAGGCGCTGATAGATGAATTGAAAAACCGATACCGCGTATTGGCTCCCGACCTCATTGGATATGGTGCTTCGGGACGATGGCCGCCAGAACGTCCCTTCGACGCTTCAGCTGATGCGCGGACTTTGGTCGAACTTGCCAGGATCGCTGGTGAACCGACCCATTTCGCCGGACATTCCTATGGGGGCGCTATGTGCCTGGAGGCGGTCCGGCGCCTGGGCGGCGTCGCGCGGGGCATGACCCTGATAGAGCCGGTGGCGTTCCCGCTTTTGCGCACAGCTGGGCGGATCTCTGAGTGGCGCACCATCGAACGCGTAGCCGACGCTGTGAACGCGGCGATCGCCAAGGGAGACAGACGTGGCGCTGCTGCAGCTTATATGGGCTTTTGGCTTGGCACGGCGCAATGGTGGATGGCGCCGAAGAAATTGAAGCAGAATGTCCTGGAAACGGTTGAGAAAGTTGCGCTCGAATTCCAGGCGGGCAAGGATCTGGAGATGGCGTCGCTGGATGGGATCGATGTGATGACGCTGCCAGTCCTGCTTCTACAGGGGGCAAAAACCCGCAAGCCAGCAAAAGCGGTTGTTGAGATTTTGGCGGAGGCGCTGACGAATTCACGAGTAGAGATTATTGCCGGTGCGGGGCATATGAGCCCAATAACGCACCGCGATCAGGTAAACGCTATACTGCGCCAACATATCGACGACTGCGCCTCGCAAGATAGTGCGCCCTGACGAGGGCATAAGGTAGGAGTGCGCTCACGCTCAACGCGCTTTGGCGCTCGCCATGCGAACCCATTGGCCGTTGATTTCGTCGTTACCTATGACTTTAAGCACGAGATCGGCGAATTCGCCGGTATCTGCGAGAACACTGGCATCCTGCTCAGTTGTGGCGATTTTCTGGGTCATGTCTTCCGAGCGCTGAGCGAACATCGCCGTGTCGTAACGGCCCGACATGATCGTGACGACACGAATTCCTTCATTCACCAGATCGCGTGCGAGCGGCCGCGTCAAGGCCAGAACACCGCCTTCAGAGGCCGCATAGCCGCATTGACCTTCTTTGCCGTCCTCAGAGGAGACGGAAGCCGAATTTATGATCACGCCTCGAATGCCGCCATCGAGTGGAGGGAGTGTCATCATGGCGGCCGCGCTTTTAGTCGCCATGTAAAAAGTACCTGTCAGATTGACTTGGAGGAGCCGCTCAAAACTGGAAACGTCGTGGGTCTTGATCCGGCCGCTATCAGGATCGCGCCAGACAGCGGGCTGGTCCATGGCGATGCCGGCGCAATTGACCAAAATGCGCTCAATGCCGTTTTCCTCCCGTGCGAAATCGAGCGCGGTGTCAACCGTGATTTCACTTGAAATCTCCAAATGCCTGTAGATCGCGCCGATCTTGGCAGCAAGAGCCTCGCCTTCCTCGCGATACATATCCAATATCGCGACCTTGCATCCGGCCGCGGCGAGTTTCTGCGCGGCGGCAGCGCCAAGGCCTTTTGCGCCTCCCGCGACAACAGCGCTGATGTCATTGCCGAGTTTCATGGATTTTCCCTCGTAAATTGGGCTGAAATGAACGGCGAAACGCCTTCCTTGTCAAATTTTAATTGGAGCTTTCGGGGACAAAGTTGAAAGCGGTTCCGTAAACAAAGATTTCACACGCCCCATCGGCCAGCCGGGGATGACTGATACGCACGGCCAGGCAGCCGTCATAGCCTTTTTCCTTGGCTTTGGCTTCAAGTTCTGCAAGCGCGCGTTCGAGGGTGAGATCCATGAGCTTTTCATAACGCCGCATTCGTCCGCCGAGCGTGTTCGTGATCATCTCCCGTACGTCACGCAGGATGTTCGCCGCGTTGACGGCCGACGCCCAGATCATTTCGCCTTCCTGGACCTTTCGATCCGAAGGGCGGTCAGCAGTATATAGCGCCATTGCTATTTCTTTCCCCCACTATCCGTCC
The DNA here is from genome assembly GCA_964451735.1 of uncultured Hyphomicrobiaceae bacterium. GTDB lineage: Bacteria > Pseudomonadota > Alphaproteobacteria > Rhizobiales > Rhodomicrobiaceae > JAHQVI01. The sequence goes on from CAYVJO010000156.1 coordinate 6,242, forward strand.
GTATGATGACTGTCGCGGGCCGCCCGAAAATTAAACGCCGAAGCACCAATAGAATGAGCAGCCCCAGAATGAACATCGTAATCAACCCGGCCCAGTAGCGCTCCGCAAAGACGCGATAATTCACTTCGCCCTCCCGCACGAGCGCGAAATCCGAGCCGATATTGGAAATGTTAAGCGCCGTATTGCTGCGTAAGAGCATTTCCACGGCCGAGAGCTGATCGCGGCTTTTGATGACTGCCTCGCGAAGCGATTCGTTCGACAATGATTTCATCAAGCCTGGATCGTCCGCGACCTCTCTCAGGATGCGGTTTGCTGCGGGTCTTTCAAGCCGGTCGAGATAAACGGCAAGCGCACTCAGCTCATTTTCAGAAAGACGGCGTGACAGCTCCCGCAGCGTGCCCGCCGGCAGGTCCAGGATAGCGTTCCGTGCGGTGCGGTCGAGCCTTGCGATCCGAAGTGCGGCGGTCTTGTTGTCCAAGGCGAGCAGCGAGGAAAGCTGGCCAGCGGTGATCTCATCCGGAGCAAGAAGTTGTGGCACGCCGTAACTGACAGCTTTCTCCAGACGCGGGCCAGCCAGCTCAGCCCAGCTCATGGCTTTATCCAGCGAATTCGTCTCCACCGCGAGCGCCACGCCGGTTTCGTCGAGAACGCTCAAGGCGCGTCTTAAAGTTCCGTCTC
>CAYVJO010000157.1:0-6918 GCA_964451735.1 uncultured Hyphomicrobiaceae bacterium
TGCTTGGAGAGACAGGATTGCGCAGGCTGGCTCGTGTCAATCATGCCAACGCCGTCGCGCTGGCCGATCGCCTTTCCTCTGTCCCGGGCGTTGAAATCGTAACGCCGCGATTTTTCAATGAATTCACGGTCCGAACGCCAAATCCGGGGTCCGACATCATCGACGCCCTCGCAGAAGAAGGCTTGATCGGCGGCGTTCCAGCTTCGCGCCTGTTTCCTGGGGAGGAAAAGCTGGACAAGCTAATTATCGTAGCCGCAACGGAAATCAATACATCGGATGACCGCGACGCTTACGCAGCGGCGCTCGCAAAGGTGCTCTCATGAATAAGATGAAGACGGATGTTTTCGCGGCCAAGCCGGCCGCGCCGGTTACGCATACCGGCAACCGCGGCCTTCAGATCGAGGAGCCTTTGATCTTCGAGATCGGAGCACTGGAAACGTCGGGCGTAGACATCGAGGAGCCGCAACCCTTCGAGAGCCGGCTCGGCGATCTGGAGCGGCGGGAGACGATGGGGCTTCCGGGGCTCTCTGAGCCTGAGGCCGTCCGGCATTATGTACGTCTCAGCCAGAAGAATTACGCTATCGATACGGGCATTTTTCCGCTTGGTTCCTGTACGATGAAACATAATCCGCGCCTGAACGAGAAAATGGCGCGGCTTCCCGGTTTCGGCGACATTCACCCACTTCAGCCGCAAAAAACGGTGCAGGGCGCTATCGAGGTGATGGCGCAGCTATCGGAGTGGCTCACCCGGCTGACCGGGATGCCTGCCGTCGCCCTGTCGCCAAAAGCGGGCGCGCATGGCGAGTTGTGCGGCATGATCGCCATTCGCGCGGCGATTGAGGCGCGCGATGAGGCGCAAAGCCGTCGCGTGGTGCTCGTACCTGATTCTGCCCACGGCACAAATCCCGCTACCGCCGCCTCGCTTGGCTTCACGGTCCGGCCAATAGCGGCAGGCAAGGATGGCGTGGTCCGCGCGGCGACCGTTCGCGAAGCACTGGGCCCGGACATTGCTGCGATGATGCTTACCAATCCCAATACATGCGGCCTTTTCGAGCCGGAAATCGCCGAGATTGCCGCTGCATTGCATGATGTGGGCGCTTATCTTTATTGCGACGGCGCGAATTTCAACGCCATTGCGGGGAAAGTCCGTCCCGGCGATCTAGGCGTTGACGCCATGCACATCAACCTGCACAAGACCTTTTCGACCCCGCATGGCGGCGGCGGTCCTGGGGCCGGACCCGTCGTGCTCTCGGACAGTCTCGCTCCATATGCGCCCTTGCCTCTGATCCGCCATCAAGACGGCGCGTTCCGCCTGATCGAGGACATGCCCGAAAACGGTGAAGCGAAGCCATTTGGCCGTCTCGTGGCCTTTCACGGACAGATGGGTATGTTTGTGCGCGCACTGTCCTATATGCTGAGCTTTGGCGGGGACGGCATTCGTCAGGCCTCCGAAGATGCCGTTTTGAATGCCAATTACATTCGAGTCGGACTGCAAGACGCGATGAGCCCTCCATTTGGCGGCCGCCCTTGCATGCATGAAGTTCTTTTCGACGACAATTTTCTGAAAGACACCGGCGTTTCAACGCTCGACTTCGCCAAGGCCATGATCGATGAGGGGTTTCACCCGATGACGGTTTACTTTCCGCTCGTCGTACATGGCGCCATGCTGCTCGAACCAACGGAGTCTGAGTCGAAACAAAGCCTTGATCAGTTAATCGGCGCGTTGAAATTTTTGGCGCAGGCGGCAAAACAGGGCGAAACAGCTCGTTTCAAAAACGCCCCGTTCTACGCTCCGCGGCGCCGGCTCGACGAAACACGGGCGGCGCGACAGCCTGTCCTCACTTACATCCCGCCACAAAGCCAGGCAGCCGAATAAATTTCTACCCTAACGTTACCGATCGTTAATCGAAACTGAACGTGGCCAGCGAGCCGCGTTCAGTTCGCTCGCCTTATCCTCATACATGCTTACAGGATCGGGGGCCGAGGGCGGCGTGCCAGACGGCATGCGGCTGGGGTGATTCGGATCGCGACAATTTGGGAAATAACTTGGGAGAATACCGATGCAGACCTATTTGCTCAAAGCTGCGGCTCTCGCTTTGGCGAGCATTCTGACAGTCACGGCCGGCGCGAATGCAGGTGGCCTCTATGATGGTGACGATAATGGCTATTCGGGCAATTATAATCGTCACAATCTCGATGCCTACTGCGATCGAAATCCTCATCACGACAGATGCAGCGGATATGACGAACCACGGCAATATCAATCTAGGACTTATAAGAAAACCTATCATGATGGTCGCTGCGCAGCACTGATCCGCGCGGCTGGAAAGCGCAATCTCGTTACGGCCTTCGCTCGTAACAGCGCCCGTTTCGCATGGCGCCGTGAAGTTCGAGCTGTGCATGGCTCGCAATACTCGAATTGGCACAAGGCCCGCAACGCTTATGTCGAGTGCAAATATTACGGCGGTTTTAAGGAATGTGTCGCGCGGGCGACTCCTTGTCGTTATTAGCTACCGTCTTGTCTTGTAATTTTGAGTTTCGTTGCGTGGATTGAGTTGACTAAACCTTAAATTTTACTATTTCGACGCTACCAGATCTTATAAGAAACGTCGCTGTTAACATATGCGGCGTTTCTTTTTGCTATGTTTGGTAAGCACGTTTTAACGCGTAATCTGCAAAAGGGAACACCGGTTTTGCGAAAAGATTACAACAAAACAGTGAGTTAGGGTTCCGTTCTGACTTCATCAGAACGGATCAAGCTCTAGGTGAGGTGTTTTGTGAAAAGAAAAACCGGGTCCGAGACCCGGTAAAGTTCCTCTCCTCCCACAGGACCTGGGCCAATAGCCTCAGTTCAACTTGGCGCTCACTTCTCTAATACCCTTAGTCACCAAGTCTTCCGCCGATTTCCCTTTAAGTTCTTTCACGATGATTGTTTCAGCTGCTGCGACCGCCACGTCGGCAGAACGTGAGCGGATGTCGAGGATAGCCTGCTCTTCAGCGCGGGCGATTTTTTCCTCAGCAAGTCTAATGCGCCGCTGCAAGGATTCATTAAGGGCCTTGCGCGACTCCTCAGCGTAAAACTGCGCCTCTCTCCGCGCCATCGCGATAATATCTTCAGCCTCTTTTTCCGCTTCCCGTCGCTTTTGTTGGTAATCAGCAAGAATAGATTGAGCTTCTTCGCGGAGGCGGCGAGCCTCTTCTAGCTCAGATTTGATTCTATCGGCTCGATCGTCCAGAACTTTTGCGACTTTATCAGGTATCTTGTAGTACACGAGAAGCGCCAAAAAGAGTATGAAGGATATAAGAACCCAAAGATCAGGGGATGTAAGCATAACACACCTTCGTCACTTTCCAAGGGCTTCTTTTATGGCATGCTCTAAATCTGAGCGGTCAGCAGGCTTGCCTAGTAAACGGGCAATGAGAGCTTGAGACGTCTCCGAAGCGATCTCGTCAATGTGGGTCAATGCCGATTTCTTCAGCGCTGTGATGCGCTCGTCAGCTTCGGCCAATTTTTCATTTATTTGCCTGTCAGCAGAGGTTTTCTCACGCTCGATATCGACCATGATCTCCTCTCGCGCTTGGCGCGCGATATGCTGCGCCCTTGCCTTAGCGTCGGCGAGCGCCTGATCATAGTCTGCTATCGCTTTCTCGGTCTGTGCGCGAAGCTGGGCTGCGGTATCGAGGTCCGCAGCGATGCGACTGGCGCGCTCTTCAAGGATGCCGCCAACGCGCGGTAGAGCCACGCGCGACATTGCCAAGTAAAGCAGCACGAATGAAATGGCAAGCCAGAAGAGCTGTGGGGCGAAATCCTGAAAATTAAGTTGCGGCATTCGAGTCTCTTAATTTGCGAAAAAGCAAGAAATGGGAGCCCCGATTTTCGGTCCGCATTTTTCGAAAAAGCGAGGCTCCTGGCAGATGCATTTGCCTGTTAGAACACAAACAGAATGATCAGCGCGACGATCAGGCCAAACAGTCCCGTAGCTTCAGCAAGTGCGAAACCGAGAAGGAGATTGGGAAACTGCCCGGGCGCAGCGGACGGATTGCGCAGTGCGCCTGCGAGATAATTGCCAAAAATATTTCCGATACCAAGGCCGGCGCCGATAAGCGCTGTTGCGGCGATACCTGCTCCGATGAGCTTTGCTGCTTCTGCTTCCATGATCAGTCTCCTTGAAGTTTGAAAGGATGTTTTGGGAAAAGGGTTCAGTGATGCATGTGGAGGGCGTCGTTCAGATAAATGCAAGTTAGAACGGCGAAAACGAAGGCTTGTAGAAATGCCACGAGAATTTCTAGCCCGGTGAAAGCGACCATGAAGGCGAGCGGAGCCCAGCCGCCGACAAAACCAAGGGCGACGACGAAGCCTGCGAAAACTTTCAACATCATGTGGCCTGCCATCATATTTGCAAAAAGCCGAACCGACAGGCTGATTGGGCGAATGAGGTAGGAAATCGCCTCGATCACGATGAGCAAGGGGAGTAAAGCAACCGGAGCGCCTGATGGAACGAACAATTTCAGAAAACCGACGCCATTTTTGATGAAACCAACGATGGTCACCACTAAGAAGACCATCAGCGCCAAAGCGAAAGTAACCACAATATGACTAGTGACGGTAAAAGAATATGGGACCATACCCAGCATATTTAGCGCCAGAATAAAAATGAAGAGCGTAAAGATGAAAGGAAAGAATTTCATTCCCTCCTGACCGCTATTGTCGCGCACCATTTTCGCTACGAATTCATAAGCAAGTTCAGCCGTCGATTGGAGACGGTCGGGCACGAGCGCATATGCGCGCATGGCGTGAATGAAAAAGAAGCTTACCAGCGCGATCGCGATGATCATGAAGAGCGCGGAGTTTGTAAAGGACAGGAAATCTAGCCCAGTGTCGCGCAGATCGATCAGACGCTTGATCTCGAACTGATGCATCGGATCGATGCCCGTTCCGCCATGGCCTGCTCCATGAGCTCCAGCGCCGCCAGCCGCTACGCCATGGGCACCGTTGAGCGCCGGAGCAGCAGCTTCCGGAGCAGTGGCTGTTCCCTGGCCGATTTGCCCGGCCTGCGCTAAATTCCAAGTTCCGGCTGTCACGCTGTCACCTGCCAATATCCCGTATCTTAAAGGTCTCTTTGCATTCTTAGTGCTGCTCTTACCGAATTGAGCAGCCCCGCTGCAATACCCAAAAGCAAAAAAACAATGAGTAAAAACGGCGCAGTCCCCAGCCATTGGTCCAGAAAGTAGCCCATGAACCCGCCAACAGCCACGCCAGCAACGAGATCGGTCGCAATTCGGAACGCCATTCCTATGGCTTTTCCGCGCGCCTCGTGATCCTGCTCCACTCGCTTTTGGGCGCTGTCCCGCCCTTGAACGTGGTCGAGCTTGCCGCCAAGCGTATCGAGACGCTTTTTGATATCGCTGTAATCGGGGCCGCCGTCTTCACGGTCCTTGCCACCGCCGGACGTAGACTGAACCACGAAAGCCTCGATGAATTCTGCCGACCGCGCGCTCCCCGCGAAGTCGTACGCACCTTAATCCATCATCCATCAAAGGGAAAGCCGCATTGCAGCAGGCATCATCCGCGCGTCTTGGATAACGGGATGTTGGAAGCACCGTCACCGAGCGCCCGTTGCATCAACACAACATCCAGCCATCGCCCGAACTTCAAACCCACATCCTTGTAAATGCCGGCGTCCTGGAACCCTAGCGCCTTGTGCAGACCGATTGAGCCGTCATTGCCGCTGTCCCCGACGGCGGCGATCATTTGCCTGTAACCGAGCGCCTCGCAGCGTGCAATAAGCTCACTCAGAAGTGCGCGTCCGACACCGCGCCGATGATGGGTAGCGTCGACATAGATCGAGTCTTCTACCGTGAAGCGCCACGCCGAGCGTGGGTGAAACAGTGCGGCGTAAGCATATCCTGCAAGCTCACCGCCGGTTTCCGCAACGAGCCAAGGCAAACCTTGCGCACAAACCTGCTCGTATTTCTGGCGCATCTGCTCCGAGGAGGGCGGGATCTCGTCGAATGTCGCAACGCTGTTCAGGACGTGGCGTCCGTACAGACCCGTAACCGCTTCAAGATCAGGCAGAACGAGATCCCGGACTTGCAGCATATTACCCAGCTTCCCGGAAGCGCTCCGCCGTTTGAAGATCGACGGAAACGAGCTGGCTGACGCCTCGCTCCTGCATGGTCACGCCGAACAGCCGGTTCATCGTTGCCATGGTGATGGGGTTGTGCGTGATCACAAGGAAGCGCGTGTCGGTGGTTTTGGTCATGTCGTCGAGCATGGCGCAGAAACGATGCACATTCGCATCGTCCAGCGGCGCGTCAACTTCGTCCAGCACGCAGATAGGCGACGGGTTGGTCAGAAACACCGCAAAGATCAAAGCAAGGGCGGTCAACGCTTTTTCGCCGCCGGATAGTAGCGTTAATACCTGAGGCTTTTTGCCAGGCGGACGGCAGAGCAGTTCGAGACCCGACTCCAGAGGATCGTCGCTTTCAATGAGCTGCAATTCTGCCTCGCCGCCGCCGAACAACACCTTGAACAGGCGCTGGAAATGCGCATTGACAGTATCGAAAGCCTCCAGGAGCCGTTTACGGCCTTCCTTGTTCAAATTCACGATACCTTGCCGAAGTTTGGCGATGGCGGCTTCCAGATCAGCGCGCTCCTTCTCCAGGCCATCAAATTCCGCGCCAAGACTATCGGCTTCTTCTTCCGCGCGCAGATTGACCCCGCCCAGCCGTTCCCGGTCGCCTTTCAGTTTCACGATGGTCTGCTCGACATCGGCTATACTAGGCAAGGGCTGTTCCGGGTCAATGCCAACACAAACGAGAACCTCCTCTGCGGAACATTCGAAAGCCTCGCGGATGTGTTGGGCCTGATCGCGCCGCCGTTCGCGAACCGCCTCCAGCCGGGCCTCGATCCGCGCC
>CAYVJO010000158.1:0-6912 GCA_964451735.1 uncultured Hyphomicrobiaceae bacterium
CAGAGCATCCGGGCCGAGCTGCCCGCTGATCGCAAGCCGCAGACTGTTCGCGCGCCCCCTCACTGTGTCACGTTCGTTGCGCGTCACACGGTAGGACGGGCACATCACACCGCCTTCGAGTTTGCGGCAGGCGCCATTGTTGTTGCACATCTCAACCGCGCCCTGGAAGCCGCGTCCCTGCCCCGTATAGGCGCTCCAGTCGAAGGCGGTATCGAGCGGAAGCACGGCATAGTCCTGCGGATAGCGAAACAACCTCCGGTCATCCATCCTCGGCGGATCGACGATCTTGCCGGGATTGAGGATACCGGACGGGTCCATGCGCGTCTTGACCTCTCTGAAGACCGACACGATCCGCGCGCCGAACATCTTCTCGTGGAACTCGGAGCGCACAATGCCGTCGCCATGCTCGCCGGAATGCGACCCGCGATAGGCCGCGACCATATCGAAGGTTTCCTCGGCGATAGCGCGCATGGCCTTGACGTCCGTATCGAGCTTGAGATTGAGCACAGGACGGACATGCAGGGTACCGACCGAGGCATGGGCGTACCAGGTTCCGTCCGCCCCATGCTTGCGAAAAATCGTTGTCAGCCGCTCCGTGAAATCTGCGAGATCGGGCAACCGTACACAGCAATCTTCGATGAAGGAGACAGGTTTGCCTTCAGTCTTCATGGACATCATGATGTTGAGGCCCTGTTTGCGAACCTCGAAGATTTGCGCGATGAAGGCCGGATCGACAGCATCCACGACGCCTCCGTCCCGCTTGCCCGGATCGCCCCAGCGCAGGCCCAGTCCGGCCATGACATCATGCAGCCCGCGCAAACGTCGAAGGTTCTCCGCCTCATCCGGCTCGGCGAACTCGACCATGAGGAGGGCGGCCGGCTCGCCGCGTACGAAGCGATCGACGATGGGCCGGAATATCGCGATCTCGCGGGCCAGTTCGATCATCGTCCGGTCTACAAGCTCGACCGCCATAGGCCCAAGCGTAACGAGATGCTGGGTCGCGGCCATCGCCTCGCGAAAGGTGGGGAAATGACACACGCCAAGCGTACTATGGCGCAGGACTGGAGAGAGCTTGAGCGTAATCCGTTCGCTGATGGCAAGCGTGCCTTCCGAGCCGACCAGCAGCGATGCCAAATTGTTCGTCGCGCCGTTCGGAGCAAGGGCATCGAGATTATAACCACCGACGCGGCGCGGCACGTCTGGGAAACGGGCCTGGATCTCCACCGCCTCGCGCGAGCCGATCCGGAGGAGATCGCGGGCGAGCGCTACTTGGCCGTCCGAGTTGGAGGCAAGCGTTGCCGCTCGCTCGACCGGGGCAAAACGCGCCTTTGAGCCGTCGGCCAGAAGCGCCTCGATCGCCTCCACATTGTCGCGCATCATGCCGTAGCGGATGGAGCGCGCCCCGCAGCTATTGTTCGCCGCCATGCCGCCAAGTGTTGCGCGAGAGCCGGTTGAGACATCGACTGGAAACCAGAGCCCTGTGGCCTTCAGCGAGCGGTTCAAGCTATCAAGGACCAGCCCGGGTTCGACCACAGCGACCGCTTTGTCCAGATCGATACTGATGATCTGGTTCAGATGTTTCGAGACGTCGATGACAAGCGCTTTGTTAACCGTTTGGCCACATTGCGAGGTGCCCCCGCCACGTGGCAGCACCGGCACGCCTTCCTCGTGGGCGATGGCGAGCGTGGCCTCAACATCCGCAAAGGTCCTTGGCACGACGATGCCCAGCGGAAACATCTGATAGATCGAGGCGTCTGTGGCGTAACGCCCACGGTCGAACTGGCTGAAAAGCAATTCGCCCTCGGTTGCATCGCGGAGCCGCTTTTCAAGACGGGACATGAGCTGAACGAGTGTTTGCGCTTTAGGTATGAAATCTTTTGGAAACAGCTTCCAAGAGGCGGAAACTACGCTAAAATACGCTTAGTAGAAACGCTTATTTTATGACCAATCCGCTTGCGGCCAAATAAAGGCTGGCTTTGCGCCTGTTGCTTGGAACAAAAATGGAGCAATCCATGACGCGGCCAGGACGCCATTTCCTTCAAATTCCGGGTCCAACCAACGTTCCCGATCGTATCTTGCGAGCTATCGACCACCCCACGATCGACCATCGCGGCCCTGAATTCGCCGAACTCGGCAAACGCGTGCTGAGGGGCATGAAAACCATTCTCAGGACGCAACATCATGTGGTCATTTTTCCCTCCTCGGGCACCGGCGCCTGGGAGGCCGCGCTGGTGAACACGTTATCTCCTGGTGATCAGATCCTGATGCCCGAGACCGGACATTTCTCTTATATGTGGTGCGCCATGTCCGAAAAGTTGGGCCTCAAGCCGACCGTCATCGGAGGCGATTGGCGCATAGGGGCCGAGCCAAACGCGGTTGCGGCCAGACTTGCCGCGGATAGCGCGCGCGCTATCAAGGCCGTTTGCGTCGTCCAGAACGAGACCTCAACAGGCTGTGCAAGCCCTATTCCGAAAATACGCGCCGCTATCGACTCTGTAGACCATCCTGCGCTTCTTATCGTGGATACAATTTCTTCGCTTGGTTCCATGGATATGCGCATGGATGAATGGGGTGTAGATGTTGTTGTTGCCGGCTCCCAGAAAGGGCTGATGCTGCCACCAGGGCTCTCATTCAACGCCGTGTCGGAAAAAGCGCTGGCCGCCTCGAAATCGTCCGGCATGGCGAAATCCTATTGGGATTGGGCCGAAATGCTCGGGGCCAACAAGAACGGTTTTTTCCCTTACACGCCCGCAACCAACCTGCTTTATGGCCTAGCGGAGGCGCTGGACATTATCGAGGAGCGGGGTCTCGACGCGATCTTTGCGCGCCATCAGCGTCATGCCGAAGCGACGCGCCGATGCGTTCTCGCATGGGGGCTCGAAATCCTGTGCCGCGATCCGGACTATTACTCCGACTCGCTTACCGCCGTTATGATGCCCCCGGGCCATAGCGCGGATGCTTTCCGGAAGGTCGTTCTTGACGTCTTCGACATGTCGCTCGGTGCCGGCCTCAGCAAGGTCGCAGATCGCGTGTTCCGGATCGGCCATCTCGGCGATTTCAACGATCTCATGCTGATGGGAACGCTAGCGGGATGCGAGATGGGACTTGAACTTGCCGGTGTCCCATACAAAAAAGGCGGAGCTGCAGCTGCAATGGCCTATCTTGTAGAGCAAAGTCATAGCCGGGATACGCAACCGCCGGACTAAAGTTAACCTGTTATCATTGCCGAAAAAGCTGCCAACATCTGCGTTTTTTTGTAAGCTTTACTGAAAACATTGAAAATACAACGTCTTATCACAACTATTTTGCACAGTGTCATTTCACTGTTACAATTTTTATGTGACCGGGTTCTTAGAGACCCGTCAAAGGGTCGAAATGTTTAAGGCCGGCACGAAAGGCGCGGCAGCTTGAGCCGCAAGACGGCTTAGATATTTCGAGGGAAGGGCCGTCAGGCGATCTAACCGCGCAGGTTGAAACCTTTCAGTGGTAGGTCTCAATGATCGGATGCACTTCCCGAATGCTTATCGCCGGCCTGGCGATGTTTTCCTTCTCTACAACCCTTCTCGCCCACGAAAGCTGGATTTCTCGCGGCGGTTTTCGTGGCCCGCAAAATGGCGAATGGTGCTGCGGCGCCGAAGATTGCTTCGTCGTGCCCGCCTCAGCGGTGAAAACGGGCAGTCTTGGTTTCGAGCTTCTGCCTACCCAGGAAACCGTCCCTTATAAGGAAGCACTGCCGAGTGTGGACGGTCAATATTGGCGCTGTCAGCGTCCGAACGGCACGAGGAGATGCTTTTTCGCGCCGATAACGGCGTTTTAAAGCAAGTCCAACCTACAGCATGGCGACGGCGGACGGAGCTGCAAAGCGGTTTTCCGTGCGGTATCGCACGCGGTAACGTGGACCCAAGCCTTGCAGAACGAAACCGGCCGGAGACCATGCCGGCCGGGACAGCATCCGATTCCAGTCCGGGCGAACCATCAATACACGTCTTCGCTTCAGGGCGCGCTCGCTTCGCCCAAGGAGGAGGTTGCCGGTAATACGGAGATGCTTTCGGCGCGGCTTGCGATCCACGCAGCGCGCGCAAAACAAGCAAGCAGCAGCGAGGCGCCAAAAAACCATGCCGAAATAATCGTGCGCGCAGCCAATTCGGCCAGCCATCCGGACGGCGGGTCGGGGTCGATTTCCATGGCTGGAATGATGACTGGAAGCGAGGTGAGCGCGTAGCCGATCCAGAACAGCGATCGCGTGATCCCATCTGACGGCAATGGCAGTTTTCCACCGAGATACAGGCCAAGCGGGATGAGGGCGAAAACGTAATAATGAGTCCAGGTCAGGGGGCTGATGAGCAGCGATAGCAGCAGCACCATCGAGACTTGCAGCAAGTCGTGCGGCGTCGGAGGGCCACTTACGGACGAGACCAGCGCACGGCGCTCTGCGCGAAGCATTAGCCAGCCGAAGCCGCCCGCAAGGACAAGAACGAGAAGGTTCCGGACGATTTTCTGGTAGAGCGGCGGCTCGATCGGCCCCCAATATAACAGCTCCTCCATCCCTGTCGTGAGGCGGATCAGGAAGCCGTCGATCGATTGGGCGTTAAAGGCTGCGATAGCCATGCCCATATTCGATCCGATCGTATCTTCGTACCAGGCGATATGGGCGGCAAACCCGAACAGGACGAGAGACAGCCCTCCGGCAATCCCCAATATGGTCGCGCCGCCTGCCACGATCGACCATCGCCGCCGGGCGACAAAATAGACGCCAAGAAGCAGCAATGGGAGCTTGATAGCAGCGCACAAGCCGAATGCAAGTCCCGCCGCATAGTCCTGCCTCGCCTGCCAAAAAACGAGCCCGGCGATGAGATAGAGTAGTACGAAATGCGTGCTGTTTCCTTCACGTAAGGTGTTGAGGAGCGGCCCATTGAGAAGGAACAGGACCAGTAGAGCGGATGCCAGCCCCGCCGCCAGGCCGGACAATCGCACTAGCAACACCCAGGCCGCGAGCGTTGCTGCCGCGCCTGCGCCAAGATAGATCCACCCGGCGGCCTCACGCCCGAAAGGTACAAGCAGCGCGAATGGCCAGGCAAGAACAGGCAAGTTCGACCAGTTTCCACGGACGGTGAAAGGGTATCCGGCTTCGAGCCCGCCGCGCCATAAATGCTCGCCGGCGACCCAGTAAGCCTTATAGAAATCGCTGAACAGAGCAGGCGGCTCGGAAAGCGGCCACATGATAACATGGGCCATGCCGCCAAAAACGATTGCGCATAGCCACAGAATAGCTCGGTTACCGCCCATACGCATCATGCTAAAACCGGTTTCTTTTCATACAGCAAACTCGTCAAGCCGAACTCGCACGAACTTCACGGACTTAGAGCTTGATCCGTTCTGATGAACTCAGAACGGGGCTTTAACTTCTTATTTTAGCGTAATCTTTTCACAAAACGGGGTTTCCACTTCTGCGGACCACGCTCTAGTTCAAACCAGACAAAACAACTTTAATGCCAGATGACCGGAATACCGCAATACAGCTCGTCGTATGGCCATAAGGCTAAGAGGCTATTTCGAAAGCCCAAGAAAAAATTTGATTTTTTCGTAAGGCGACATTGTTTTCTCGGAATGCTCTGTGACATCCTTACTTTCTTGACGTGAGTTTGACGATGCCTGCTGCAACAGAAATCTTGGCGGCGGTCCAAGATAATCATCGTCCAATCGTTCGAGATCCATGCAATGGAAATTGACTATCATCGTCATTACCACAACTCCAATCTACGAATGTATCGGACCGAAAAGTGCGAAGCGGTTTTCGGGTAAATACGTAGCTGAAACAAACAGATAGAGCGCTATAGCCGAGCTGGCTACAAGTCCGGCGCTCTGGCCCTGCGCACCCCTTTCTGAATGCGTCAATTGTCCTGATATCTTACTGGCAAGTGGTGATCAGGATCTTAACGCCGGCAAAAGGCCCTGCCATTTTGCACCGAATTGAAACAGGTCTGCTACGGTTGAGTCTATGCTGGGGGCGAAAAGGTTCATGTCTCCAGACATGCACATCGCAAAGCTGGACCGATATTAAGCCGAACGGGGGGGCACACCCCGTTTTGGCCTCATGGCGAGGGCTAGATCAGAAACATTTCAACTGAAAACGAACCTGATATCTTTCGGCTTGTTTCCGCACGATCAGAAAAACCGGTGTCCAATTGTTATTATGGTGCTCTTGCAAGTCTTGCCTTAGAGCCGCCTTATCGGGGCGAGGCTCTGACGCCCTGCCCCCGCTCACCGCCGGTTTTTTGCGCTGCGGCGCTCACGCAGCACTGCCTCGGCGTTCGCCAAATTGGTTTTGACGCCGACCACGTAATAGAGCGCGCTCACGTCCTGATAGGCTGAAAGAGATGATTTAAACGCCTCGATCGCACGCTTCAGATAGGTTTCTCCCGAGTCGCCTTCGGCGAGCGCGAACAGCGCCGCTCCGAGATTGTTGTACGTCGCGCCCCAATCTCTGGGATTGCGGCTCGCGTTGATGCCTTTCAGCGCCTCGGTAAATGCGGTTACAGCCTGCTCCAGATAGATACGCCCCTTATCATTTTGTGAGCCCAATGACCACAAAGCTGCGCCGAGCGCGTTCTGGCGTGACGCCCAGTCTTCAGGCGCGCTTCGGCTATCGATTTCGCCGAGCGAGAGCCGATAGGCGGCAACCGATGCCTTGAGGCTATCCTCGTCTTGAGCCTGCGTGCCGAGGCGGAAGAGCACTGCACCCAGATCGGCTTGCGCCTTGGCCCAGCCATCCCGTGCATTTTCTTTTTGGCGAACGTCAAGCGCGGCTCTGAAAGCGTTTGCCGCCTGAAGCAGTATGTCGGCGTTGCCGTCTCGCGCGCCAAGTCGCAGCAGCGCGCTGCCCAGCTTCCTTTGCGTCTCGGCCCATGAGGC
>CAYVJO010000159.1:0-1888 GCA_964451735.1 uncultured Hyphomicrobiaceae bacterium
GTCTTCCAGAACCTGCGTGACTTGCGTTTCGATGATCTCCGCGCTGGCCCCACGATATACCGTGTTCACAGTTACGACAGGAGGGTCGATATTGGGATATTCGCGAACCGTCAGCCGCTCGTATGAAACGATGCCGACGAGAACCAGAACGAGGCTCATGACGGTAGCAAAGACGGGTCGGCGGATTGAAACGTCGGAAAGGATCACGCGCGTCAGGCTCCTTTGCCGGCCGATGCCGTCGGGCCGGACTGGCTTGGGGATGGGGCGCTTTCGATCACCGTTACGCTGGCGCCATCCCTGATTTTTTGATGTCCCGCAGTGACGACGACATCGTCAAGTTTCAAGCCGTCCAGGATCTCTACCCGGCCGCCCCGCCGTGTTCCCAGCTTGACTTCGACTTCCTTTGCCTTGCCGTCCTCGATCCTGTAGACGAATTGCCCGGCGCCACGGGGGACGATTGCCTGCTCGGCGACTGTCAGCGCGTCCGGTTTCAGTTCGAGCACGAGATCGACGCGGGCGAACAGGCCAGGACGGAGCAGATTCTCCTTGTTATTGACGCGCGCGCGTATGACGATACTGCGCCCGGCCTCGTCGATTCTCGGGTCGATGGCGTAAACCTCGCCGTCGAAGCTGCGGCCAGAATAGGCGTCCACCGCGATTTGAATCCGCTGACCGACACGTATCGCAGGCAGATATCGCTCGGAAATCCGGAAATCGACCTTGATAGGGTCTATATCTTCCAGATTGAACATATCCTGACCTACGGTGATATAGTCACCGACACTGACCTGACGCAAACCGGTAATGCCCTCGAATGGGGCCGTGATCTCTGTTTTCGCCAATCTGACCTTTGCAAGCTCGACAGCAGCCGTACCAACATCAAGATTAGAGCGCGCTTCGTCCCGCGACCGCCCCGTTGCAATCTGGTTTGAATACAGCTCCTCGGTTCTGGCGAAGTTGCGTTTGGCCAGTTCGAGCCGTGCCTCGGTTTCGGCGAGCTCGGCGCGGTAGATGGAGTCATCAAGCCGGATTAGGAGATCGCCCTTTTTGACAGATTGACCTTCCTGGAAAGCGATTTCAACAATTCGCCCTGCAATCTCGGAACGGAGAATAACGGATTCATTCGAGGCAAGACTTCCAACGCCAGTCACACGCTCCGCTAGCGCGCCAACCGTGGCGCGGGCCGCCTCGACAGGTACTTGCTGCGGTCCGCGAGGCGCTTGGGCGAAAACGCTACTCGTCAGTATAGATAAAAAGATTGTGATGAGTAGCCGCACAATGCGCTCCGGATCTGAAATCCAGGGGCTGTTACACGCGCCCCTGCATAATTTGTAGGTTGAACTGCCATCCCTGATGATGTTTGAACGCAGCTTACCGTTTTCTGAGCCAGATCGCCATGGATCATACCGAAAACTCCGGTTTTGCCGCATACCGGCTTAACATGGGCAGCGATGGACCGTGTGGCAAGCATAATGGAATTACATTTTCCTGAGCACCATGCGAAACCCGCTTCATACCGAGCAAAAGAAATACTTTTGATTAATGAAGATAAAGGCAAATTTTTACGTCATTTATGTGTAATAAAAAACTCATAAAACTTATACAAAACTCTCATTAGGCTGACATAGGCCGCCTGCATCCTCCAGCAAAGATAGTACGTTAGTCAGATTTCCTGATTATGGAAAATCGACTGTTGTATGCTTGGAGAAATTGATCATGCTTCTGGAAGGCGTTGCCAAGTCGAGCGATTTTACTGACATCAACGCTGATCGCGCTGAACGTTCGGATACCAGCTTTGCCAATGCGCTCGATCAAGCGACGCCGGTCGGCGATCAGAGCAACGGGAACGGGCAACAGAATGGGAAACAGAACAAGAGCGACAGCCCGT
>CAYVJO010000159.1:1898-6912 GCA_964451735.1 uncultured Hyphomicrobiaceae bacterium
AGCCCGTCCTCTTCTCAAAGCCAGCAGAAAACCGATCCGGTTCTTTTTGCCGGGCCTGGCCTGATCCGGCCCGTTACAAACCCGATCGATGACGCTGTCCAGGCCGCGTCTGTCCTCACCGATCCGGCCGCGGAGATTGCGCGTCTTAACAGCGACGGCGACCGCCTTGTCATTGAGCTGACAGGAGAAGGTAAGCTTCAGGTCCCAGTGCCTGTCGGCAACGTTCCGTTAGGCATCGGCGTCAAGGGGCAATATGGCTTTCAGATCACCGTTGAGCAGGTCGGCGATCATCCCCAGCCCGGCGCAGATGGAGAGCCACCTGTTTATGAGGTGACGTTCGACAAAAACCTGCTCGCCAATGGCGTCATCGAGCCTCCCATCCCCTTCATCGACCCGGCTTTGGAAGTCGGCTTGCAGACCACCGGTTCCGTAACCATGCGCTTTGCGAGCCAGGAAGAGGCGGCGCGCGCGGTGAGCATTTTGCAGCGTCTCGCCCTTGAGGAGACTGTTCGCGATGCGGGCGCTGTCTCGTCTCCCGCGTCGGCCCTGTCGAGTCCAGCGTCCAATCCAATACCCGATAACAGCGCCAGCCTTCCCGAGCGGCCGAATGAATTGGCTGATAGCATCGGTCCATCCGACGAAGAAATGGCATTCCTGCGGAACAACATCACACAATATACAACTGTCGTGGGAGCGGATGAACGGCTGAAACTTGCAGGGAAATTTGCCAATCTGGGCCTCGAAGGGCGCTTCGACCTCAATCAAGTGTTGACCCGGACGGTCGTTCTGCCGCGTGACGGCGAGCAAGGCCGGCTGACATATACGCTTTCGGGCGATCTCGATCCCAGCCTGAAGGAGAAGTTAACAATAGGGCTTCAAAACACCGATCAGCTCGAAATTGGCTATGTGCCACAAAATATCGTCGATGGCAGCCGGATATCGGGAGAGGTCAGCTTGAGCTGGGACCTGCCGCCGGACGCTTTCGACGCTTCGCTGAGCGGACAACCGGTGCCTGAGTTCAGCATGCTTGCCAATGGCGATCTCCTCGACGCTCCCGACGAGATCTCAGCCCGGATAGAGTTTGATCTCAACACGCAATCGGTTTCCGATCTGAGCCGGACGGACCGTCAACGCCTCAGTATCGAAGCGACCGCGCTCGATCCCGCTGCCAATGCGAGGTCAGTTTTCGGCAATCTTTTTAGAGGCGATCTCGAAAGCGCCCTGCGCGGCATGGATGACGACTTCACGGTAACCTTGCAGAATGAGACGATTCGTCGCGACGGCATTCACCAGCAGCATGAGATCGGCGTCGAATTCGCCGATATCGTGGAAGCCAAAGCCTCGCTCATCGGCGACATCGGCGTCGATGACGTAACAGAACGCCAAACCGCCACTTTCACCGCCCAAGAAATCGCAGACCGGCTTTTCGGCCCGCAGGCTGGTGCGGACAGCCTCGTTGTGGTGCCGCGAGAGGGTTTGAATGTCAGGGAGCAACCCTCACAGGACAGCGCAAAGATTTCCGTATTCCAGCATGGCGCGTTCGTACAGCCGACGGGACAGACGCAGGTGGATGCGCAAGGGCGCGCATGGGCCGAGGTCAACGGTCTGGACGCCAACGACGCGATCGTTCAAGGCTGGGTCGCTGCGGCGCATCTGCGCCCCCATGAAGGCGGAGCGATGGATGCGACCGGACGTATCAATCCGGAACTGGAAGACCAGGGTTATGAAACCATTACCGTCCAGCCGGGCGATACGATCTGGGATCTTGCGCGCCGGGAAGGTGTTGATTTCCGCGAGATGATGGAGTTGAACGACCATCTCATCGATCCAAGTCTGATCTTCCCAGACGACAAGGTTTACGTTCCTGGAACGGGCGTGCCCGTCGAGGACTTGTCGGACAGCACGGAAGCCGTGAGCGAGGCCGTCTCTGAGTCGGCCGAGTCGGTAGAGGAAGCTGTGTCCGAGACTGCGCAGTCGGTTGAAGAGGCGTTATCCGATACCGCTCAGTCGATAGAGGATGGAACGTCAGAGGCCGCAGAGTCCGTCGATGACGCCATATCCGACGATGCCGGCTCCGATCATGAAGCAACCTCCGAGGCGACCGAATCGATCCGCGAGGCAGGGCCCGAGTCAACCGGGTCCGCAGATGAGACCGCATTAGAAGTCGCAGAATCACTCGACGAAACCGTTTCCCAAGATACTGACGCGATCGACACGGTTAATGGTTCAGAGAGCCTCCCCTCCCAGCCATCAGCACCAGTCTTGACGGTTGATCCGAATGGCGTTCTGCCGCCAGCCCAAAACACAGTGCCTCTCGGTGATCGTCAGGACCTTGGCGCCGTTCTGCGCGATTATCAGGTCGCGACGGACCCCGGCGGAATGGTAAGCTGGCTGCCGGGAGGATTTTTTAGCGGTCTTGCCGATATCGTCATCAATCCAAAGACGATGACTGCAACGGAAGCACGGCTGCTCGACGGCTTATGGCCTCACGAAGCCTTCGACATGAACCAAATCCAAAGCCGGACCTGGGATCAGTCCAATGCGCGTTTTCCCACATTGCCCGAATGGCGAGCGAATTTTCCCGATGACGTCAGTTTCGACCGGTGGGTCGCCAATGACGGTCATAGGGACGCTTTCCGCCATGCCTATTGGAGCGCAATGATGACGTCGCGATTCGGCGCAGATTTCGCAGACCGCTTCACGACCGCGCATGAAGGCACGATCGATCTGGTCACGGGCTTGCCAAACAACAGCGGCGACCGCGAGGCCATGGATCTGTACAATAATGAAGTCGGCCGCCGGATCGCACTCGAAAACCCGGACGCCTCTTGGGATAGATTGGCCGATTTGACCATGCAGGCCCTGTCTGATGGACGGTTGATCGTTATTGATGCAAATGGCGAACTGGCCTGGAGTGATCAGGTTGCTTATGGTGGGCATGGCCAGGCAGACGATGCCCCTGCTCCGGCCGTAATCGAAACGCCGGGTTCGAACTGGCGATAATTTCGGAAGTCGTGGGGACAGAATGGGAGGCGGCGCGCCTGGTTCTGCGTCTTGTCACCGGTCATAGCTGAACCGGACGAGAAAAATCTTACTCACCGCGGCAAGCCCCTGCCGCACTTACGGGAGCGACAGCCATGGCGTTGGAATTCCAACCTGAACGCTGGAAAGGCGAGCGCGGCAACCGTGCGTTCGACAACCCGCGCGCGGCGTTGGCCGTCGGGGCGCTTGAGGTTCTACAGGAAGGCATGAGCGAGCCAGAGATTCTGGAGCTGCTTGGCGAACCCGACGCCGGGCAAGAGGGCAATAGGTGGATTTACCGGATCGGCGCTCTTGGTTTTGGTGTCGATCTTTCCTTTTTGGTCATTGAATTTGACACCGATGGAAAACTCGCCCGCCGTTATATTGATCAAGGGTAAAAAATCGTGGAGTAGATGCGGAAGTTTGTCTGCTATCAATGGTTTGGTAGCATGCGTATCGGCCCGACAGCCCTAAATATTGCCGACCGCAAATTGCTCCGTACACGAACAAAAGAGCTCCTCTTCGACTGAAAGCTTCAATAGTTCAATCCTTTTCATTCAATAATCACATTTTCGTACTTAAAATAACTCGCGTAAAATCATCAAAAGATACTGTTTAAGCAATTTATGTAAATATTAATTGATTAACATTGATAAGTGCCATTGGGAAATCTGCGGCTCATCATGCGACAATCTTGCACCACGGATGCGCGGATTCGCGCACATCACATACCAATATCGAATGCTTAAATACATAACTGGAAAGGTTGTTTCTTAGTTCTCACCCTGTCCAACCATATAGGATTGAAGTCGAATAATCTTGTAAGCTTGACACCGAGAAGCCGAACTCCAGTGAAGCACTGGATCCGACAGCTGTTTTTCGGAATAATTGAGCTTTGCCCAAGTAAACCAAAAGCGAGCATTCGAGATGGAAATAAACGCAGTACAATATCAACTTGTATATAACGCGTTCTCTTTCACAGTCGCTGTGATGGGCGCGGCAACGCTGTTTTTCTGGCTTGGCCGGAGTCAAGTTTCTCCGAAATATAAAACGGCGCTGACGATCACCGGCCTCGTCACAGCGATCGCCTTTTATCACTATCTCCGCATCTTCAGTAGCTGGGAAGGCGCCTTCACGTTAACTGACGGTCAATTGGTTTCCAGCGGCATCGCCTTCAATGACGCTTATCGTTATGTTGACTGGTTGCTGACCGTGCCCCTGCTTCTTATCGAGTTGATCCTGGTGATGAATCTTTCGCGCCAGGAAACGATCTCAAAGAGCGTTCGATTGGGCGGACTGGCTGCGATCATGATTATTCTGGGCTATCCCGGCGAAATCGCAAGCGATCCGACGACACGCTGGATATGGTGGGGTGCCGCGATGATCCCGTTCCTCTTTATTGTGATCGAGTTGTTCTCAGGCTTGCGGAGTGCCCTTGAACAGCAACCTAAGGATGTCCGCGGCCTTGTGAACACGGCGCGCTGGTTGACAGTGATCTCCTGGTCTTTTTACCCCGTCGTCTTTATTTTCCCGATGATTGGTTTCACGGGAGGGGCAGCAGAGACTGCGGTTCAGGTCGGCTACACCGTCGCGGATATTGTTGCAAAGGCTGTCTTCGGCGTAGTGATCTACATGATTGCCGTGCGCAAGTCTGAGTACGAGATGAGCGCTGAAGGTGGCGCGGCCTATGCCCGCTAAACTGCTAAAAGTAAGGGGGAGCGGGTTCGCTCCCTCGTCTTTCTCTTGGCGGTCACGAACGCTCATGCCGCATCGGCTTCTTTCATTGAAGCCCGATGCGGACCGCGCCAATTGGGATCGGACGATATCCATTCACCGCCTGGCCGCATCCGCGATTTTTACAATTTTCATTGTCGCCATTTTTTCAGGGTTCAGCTTTAAGGCCGAAGAGAATATTGCGTTCAGCGTCATTTTGGTTTTGCTGCTGGGGATGCCCCATGGTGCGATGGATGTCGCAGTGGCGGCCATGCGCGCC
>CAYVJO010000160.1:0-6910 GCA_964451735.1 uncultured Hyphomicrobiaceae bacterium
CAGAGGCATCCCCCCTTCATAAACCAGGCGGTCTTATCCCGGAATGGTGGGCGCGTTCAGCCCGGAATCAGAATTCCTCGACCGTCACGAGCGGACGGATCGCGAAATACCCCAGAATCGGCATCGGAATAAGCGATGCAGCCAAGGGTTGCGGACGGTTTAACGACATATATAAGGAAGTGCTATTGTTTCGAAATCCGCGTTATTTTTCCATAATGTAACGATTTCGATCAAACTCTAGTTTGTCATTGAATTTTTACAATTATACTTGCCATCAATCCCATGATACGGATATTTACTCGACTGATATCACCACCATAAAAAGTGTGATCTTTTAAAATGAACACGATATGTTGAGTTTTCTGTTTCTCTATCATCACCACTAGTCTTAATCCGCTCCTGAATATGGAAATTTTTGGCGCCGACAATAAGTATTATCAATAATTTGAGAGGTTTATAAAAATAAAACCGTAATATATTGTAATTATATTTATTAAGATTTGAACTAAAGTGCATTCTATTGATTTTTAAAGAGGGGATTGGTTTTGCGCCGTAAACTTACGACTATCGTCGCGGCGGATATTGTTGGATATAGCCGTCTTCTTCGCGACGACGAGCAGGCGACACTCTCCGCCATAGAAAACCTACGTACAAATCTGATTGGGCCGAAAGTCGGCTTGTATTCGGGCCGGATTTTCCGCTTTCTCGGTGATGGGACATTGCTGGAATTCAACAGCGTTCTCGGAGCCGTCGAGTTTGCGATCGATCTCCAACACAGCTTGAACGACTTTACGCCCGCAAATGCCCGGCAATACCCGATTCTGCTCCGGATCGGCGTGAGCCTGGGCGACGTCATCATCGAAAATGACGATATTCATGGCGACGGCGTAAACATTGCGGTCCGCCTGGAAGCACTGGCGGAACCAGGAGGAATTTGCCTAGCGGACCCGGTCTATTCCGTGGTGAAACACAAATTGGCAAGCAATTTTGTCTCTATAGGCCCCCGCAGTCTCAAAAACATCAAGGACCCTATCCACGTCTGGCGGTGGCGCTCTCCGCCAGGAGTTTGCTCGCATCTGCCAGCAGAAAGTCCCGACGAAGTCCGTCCATCCAACGATGGCGAATATATGCTGGCTCCCAAGCTCATTGATCTGATTTTGCGCCTTCACGCTCGGTCCGCTCTACTGGCCGTATCCAACGCTCTCGACGCTGTTATCCATGAAAATGAGGATCGCGCCAATGTCGAGCAGCTCTATTATCATATCAGCGAGCAGCTTCACCTCGCCAGATCTTTGCTGAACGATATTCAAATCGAGCGCGACGAAGACGACAATCCAGACGGGCTAGCGCCCGGCCCCAGACGTCAGAGCATGGGAGAGTTCGTGGCAGGGGTCTTCAACGACAGCAAAATCGGCTATGTCTTCAGAATAATCCCCGAGGCGCAAGCGATTCTGACGAGCCACGAGAGTATGGTTGTCAAGCGCAAACAGTTCATGGCTTTGGTGCGCCGGTTTCACAATGAAGACTATATCCTGCAGTGCCGGCGCCTCATAAAATCCGCCTCGATCGGATAATCGATGCGCCTTATACCGCTGGCGTCGAGCTTTACACGGCTTTAATATTCGACTGTCTGTTCCGAAGTAACAGGTCGAAGTGTCAAAATGGATGATGACGGGAAATAGGCGGCCCATGATATTGGCGTGCGGTTATCGGCTGGCGGCTCACTCCTTGTCCGTCAGCCTGGTTTTTCGTGGTGGCGTGCTGCGCTTCTTCATAGCGGCTTTGTTGCTGGCCGCAAGCACAAGCGCGGCGACGGTATCCGCCCAAACCGGAAATGACCCTTTATGGCAGGCGCTTTCGAAATTGCCGCCTGATGTTGACGCCTCTCCCGTGCCAGATGTGTCGGGCGACTTTGTGTCGATTGGAGCCGAAGGCGCGTGGCGGCAACCCCCGGCTGCCCGTATCTCGCTATTTAGCTCGGCCTCCATGGTCGATACGATACGGGAGGATTGTTCTCCCGAAGCGATCATCCATTACGCGAAAAAAGCCCCAGGCGTTTTCGAGGCCAATAATAACGGCACCCTATACGGTGTCCGAACCCATACGCCAGAGACACGCTTGACCACGCGCTATTGGGATATGCCCGGTTTCAACTCCTGCGCGCTCGTGGTGTACGCCATTTTGAAAAAGGCCGGATGCGGCTGGGCAAAATATACGGCCAATGCCAGGGATATCTATGATATGGCCTACAAAAGCGGCTGGCGTCCCTCGACCGAACAACGGGGCGGCTGCATGGTGGCATGGAACTCCAAATGGGAGGGCAACCGGCCTCGTATCGGCGTGGCGCAAAAACAAACGAAGTCTGGCCGCACGTCGTTCCGCCATGTCGGCATTGCGACGGGTTCCTGGCTCTCGGTTGACAACAATTCCTGGTTGAGCAGGCCGACGGCCTTCTTCACGTTCCGTCCGATTTCATACGAGAGCCCGATATTTTTGTGTCCCCCGGAGAAAGAGTTATCCAAAGAGACCAATCAAACTCTTGTTCCGCAATAGCGTGAACATGTTTCAGGTTCGACGAAGCAATCCAGCGATAGCTAACCGCGCGTCTTTTCTCTAACCAGACCTTCTTGCGCCACTGAGGCAACCAGAACTCCGGCCCGGTCGTAGATCATGCCGCGGCAAAATGCGCGCGCTCCTTGCGAGGACGGGTTGTCCTGAACATAAAGCAGCCATTCATCGGCTCGGAAATCACGGTGAAACCAAACGGCGTGATCGAGGCTGGCCATTTGGAGCGAGGGATCGAAGGGCGGGCGGCCTTGCTGCGTGACCGCGGCATTCAGCAGGGTAAAATCCGACGCGTAGGCCAAGGCGCACTGATGCGTTTTCTTGTCGTCTGGCAGCCGGCCCTTGGTACGGAACCAGATCTTCTGCGCAGTGTCGATCCGTCCTGTGGCCAGGAATGTAACGAGGCTTACCGGGCGCAGCTCTATCGGCCGCTCGAAGCTCCAGAGCCGCTGTAAATGTTCCGGCGCCCTACCGCGAAGCTCCTCTTCCGTAGGCAGGTCGTCGGGATCGGGCGTCTTCGGCATCGTTATCTGATGTTCGAAGCCCGGCTCCTCCTTATGGAAGGAGACGCCCATGGAGAAAATCGCACGGCCATGCTGCACCGCCACCACGCGGCGGGTTGTGAAGCTGTTGCCGTCGCGTATGCGGTCCACTTCGAAAATGATCGGCGCCTTGGGATCGCCGCCGAGTAGAAAATAGCTGTGTAGCGAGTGAGCGAGCCTGTCCTCGACAGTCCTTGCAGCCGCGACAAGAGCCTGGCCGACGACCTGACCGCCGAACACCCGCGTCCAGCCATTTTCCGGACTGTGACCACGGAACAGGTTGACTTCGAGCTGTTCAAGATCAAGGACTGAAACGAGGCTGGTTATGTCTGTCGTCATCTTTTTGCCATTTCCGCAAGGAGCAAAGACATCGTCAGCTCAACAGAGACGGACCGTGAAGATGCTGTCAAGCGGTTAAGGACAAGCCGGGTTGGCACGGGAGAGACGTTCATGAACACGAAACAATTCGACGTCGTCATTGGCGGAGGCAGCTTCGTCGGCCTTGCTTTGGCTCTTGGGTTGGCGAAATCCGCACCAGGCGGGTTCCGTATCGCTGTGGTCGAGCGCATGCCGGCCGAGCAGGCGCGAGCCGGGCAATTTGACGGCCGGTCGGTCGCCCTGACGGCGGCCGCAAAGCATATGCTCGAAGCGTTTGGTGTTTGGGACGGGATCGCGCCGTACGCACAACCCGTCCTCGCTATTGACATAACGGACAGCAAGCTTGAAATCCCAGTCAGATCGACCCTGTTGAATTTCGACACGGCGGTGCGGAACGATGGTCCAACCGCTTATATTTTCGAGAATGCGCTTTTGCGGCAGACGCTTTACAAAGCGGCCGAGCCTATTTCCGACATTGAAATCCTCGCTCCGGCGACAATCGAGAACATCGACTTCGGGGACGCACGGGCAACGGCCACCCTCTCGACCGGCGAGACATTGACCGCCAGCTTGATCGTCGCAGCCGACGGCCAGCGCTCCAGCCTGCGGCAAATGGCTGGATTCAAGCTGGTCGAATGGAAATCGGATCAGGCAGCTATCGTTGGCACGGTTGCGCATGAATTTCCGCATGAAGGCCGCGCCATACAGCATTTCCTGCCGTCCGGTCCCTTCGCGATTTTACCGATGACGGGACAACGCTGTTCCCTCGTCTGGACCGAAAAGGCGCAGGAGGCCCGGCGTATCATGGGGCTTGAGGAGGCAGAACAGCTTGCGGAAATCGAAAAGCGTATGGGCTGGCGGCTCGGCGCTTTGTCGATCGTTGGGCGGCTTTCCTGCTACCCGCTGAACATGACGCTGGCTCGTGGCTTCGTAAAGCCGCGTATCGCGCTGGCGGGCGATGCGGCGCACGGCCTGCACTGGATTGCGGGGCAAGGCCTTAATCACGGCCTCAAGGATGCCGCCGCACTCACTGAAGTGCTTGTCGATGCCGGGCGGATCGGTCTTGATCCCGGCGATCTTGCGGTATTGCAACGTTATGAACGCTGGCGACGTTTCGACAGCACGACTTCCGCAATGACCGCGGCAACCCTGAACGGACTTTTCGCGAATGATTTCACGCCGCTGAGGCTGGTGCGCCAATTCGGGCTTGGCGTGGTCGATCGGCTTCCCGGGCTGAAAAATGTGTTCATGCGGGAAGCGGCTGGATTGACTGGGGAATTGCCAAAGCTGCTGAGAGGCGAAGTGGCCTGACCCCCGGAGTACCGCGCCGCACAACTTATAGCGCTTCAAGTTCGGCGCGCGTTCCCCGATAGGCGTTGAGATCGACCGGTCCTTCTATCCCGGTCCTTCGCCCGCGATTATGATATTGCCACAAAACCCATTGCTCCTGTCGAAAAGTCGGCGGCACAAGCAGGCTCCGGATCCAGAATCGCTCTTTCATGAATTTCCCTGACAGATAGGCGTCGTGGAATTCGCGCGTCGTATAAATGATCGGTCTTTTTCCGTAATGTTTCTCCAACATATCGAGAAAGACGGCGATTTCCGCCACGATGTCGGCAACGGCATCCCCGCTTTTGCACGGCCCCATATGTTCGGCGTCGACGACCGGGGGCAAAGCTCTTGGGTCTTTCGGCACGATCCGGATAAAATTTTGCGCCTGGACAAGACCGGCCCGGCACTGGGTGAAGAAATGATAGGCGCCACGCAGCAATGCCGCTTGTTCAGCGCCATACCAGTTTCTGGAAAAGCGAGGGTCGTTGAAATTTTCTCCCTCGCTGGCCTTGATGTAAGCGAAATCGACACCGCGCCTTTTGAGCTTGCCCCAGTCGATGACGCCTTGATGATGCGAGACATCGATCCCGATGACTGAATGGTAAAGACGTCCCGTTTCGACAAAAGGGTAAACGATCCCTATGGTCAAGGCAGCGCCTCCTGCTGCGATGAAGAGATACAGCGCAGCTCGTTTAAAGGTTTTTCCCGACATCCGGCCTTACCCTTTGCGCCCCGTGCCAGGTTTTCTGCTACTATCCGGTCGTCATTTTCGCAAGGCAATCCTTATGCCTGAGAACCCATGTGAGAAGCCATGAGCCCGAAAACCGTATCCGGACATTTCTTCGAGGATTTCACGCTTGGCCAAGTCATAAACCATGCGACGCCCAGAACGGTCAGCACAGGTGACGCGGCACTCTACACCGCGCTCTATGGGAGCCGTTTTGCTATGCAATCCGCCGAGACCTTCGCCACGGGTACAGGCTATGAGCGCGCCCCACTCGACGATCTGCTCGTTTTCCATATCGTTTTCGGGAAGACAGTGCCCGACATATCGCTCAACGCCGTCGCCAATCTCGGTTACGCCGACTGCCGATTTCTCAAGCCGGTCTTTCCAGGGGACACATTATCCGCCTCATCGAAGGTGATCGGTCTGCGCGAAAACGCCAACCGCAAGACCGGCGTCGTCTATGTGCGCTCCACCGGGCGGAACCAGTATGGCGGGACCGTCTTGGACTATGTGCGCTGGGTCATGGTCCGCAAGCGTGATGAAAATGCGCCCCCGCCCGAGACGGTGCTTCCTGAGCTGCCAGGACGGGTCGATCCGGCTACGCTCACGAGCACAACTCCCAGAATCGATCGCGCCGCTTATGATGATGTCCTGGCCGGCAGCCCAGCGCGTTGGGAGGATTACAGTCCAGGTGAGCGCATAGACCACAAGGAGGGCGCAACGATCGAGGAAGCCGAGCATCAGCTCGCAACGCGCCTTTACCAGAACACGGCGCGTGTCCATTTCAACCAACATGCCGAGGCCTCCGGGCGCTTCGGACGCCGTCTCGTTTATGGCGGACACGTCATTTCAATTGCGCGGGCGCTGAGCTTCAACGGTCTGGCGAACGCGTTTCATATCGCCGCCATCAATGGCGGACGTCATATCGCCCCGGCCTTTGCGGGCGATACGATTTACGCATGGAGCGAGGTGCTAGAACGAGCCGAATTGCCTGGGCGCGAGGATGTCGGCGCTTTGCGCATTCGCACGATCGGGTTGAAGGATCGGACCGCCGATGGGTTTCCATTCATGGCGGATGAAAATACGCCGGAGGAGAGCGTGATTCTGGAATTGGACTACTGGGTTGTGATGCCACGCCTGGCGGCGCATGCGTGAAAACGCGCGTAGCCAATGCTTTAGCAGCTCCCCCGCCTGTAGCGCATGATAGCGGGTGTCAGAGCACGATGACCTTCGCGATGGCGCAAATCGCCATGTGCAGAATGGCCCAGAAGATCGTCTGCTGTTTTGGGCTGTTTTCCCCCGCGGTACGGGTGGAGCGGACCAGCGGCCCGGTTGACTGCCCATGGCCCCCTATTTAAGATCTCAT
>CAYVJO010000161.1:0-4856 GCA_964451735.1 uncultured Hyphomicrobiaceae bacterium
ATGGCCGACCGGCTGGAAGGGGAGCGTGGCGAGCTTTCGCGGAAGGTCTGGCGCAGCTGGGGGCAGACGGCGTTCGAGATGGAGGAGGCGCACAAGGCGGAGAAGTGAGGATGTCCCATGCCAGCACCGCGCGCCCGGATCACCGGAACCCGGCGCTGCCGGTCCCGGACGATGACGTGCAGCGCGGCGACCGGATGCATCCCGCCGACATCGCGCACCGCTCCCTGCGAACGAGTTTATCGACGAGCGGCCCATCGCCCGGCTCACGGCAATCATAGTGCTATGGCGAAAACGTAGTACTCATCACTATCGGTCGTGGCCCGCCATTTGTGAATTATCTCATTGATTTTCTCAAGTTATTTGGCGCTTATAATTTCATCCCTCGATGTTTCAATGGTTAGAGACCTTTCGATCGTTCTGTTTTTGCATGCAATGTAATGGGTTGGCCCTCGTTAGGGCGCTGGGCTGTTAATCAGAATCGACCGACGCGCGCTATCTGTTTGTTTGAGCATCGGACCGAAAAGTGTGAGGCGGTTTTCGGTCCGATGCACTAATGGCGGCCGGCGATCACATGAAACATGGGTTGCGTGGGCTGGAAGAAAGGCAAAGGCAGTTGAACCCGTTCATCTGACTGGGTAGATGGTTTTGGAGCTTTGCCCCGTTCGTTTTCCACAGCCATGAATTCAGTCTGCTTCATTCTTTTTTCCGCAGCCATACGCAACACGCTGCTTGCCAGGCTTCCCAGTTGTTTCCACTCCGACTCTTGCTCCACTTGACGCTCCACAGTTACAAAGGCAGTTAAGAAGGTTTTTACCTTCCCATGTTTTTTTATCTGATTCGACGTAGCGCGTCACGATTGCGCAACAGTCAATCACAAGTTTAACGCAAGCTTGTGGATTTCTCTTAAATGGTGCTTAGTTACATCACTCATTGGAAGCCTCGACGAAGAGCTTTTCGCGTTTCAAAACATCAACCGTCTCTTGCGCGCGTTTTGTTAGAATAACCCGTGTCCACTTTTGCGGATTTCGCTCAAGGGTCTGGCGCGCAGGCAGCCTTAGCGGTTTTTTACGGCATCCTTTGCCGTTGGCGCCATGCGGATGAACCTTGATCGACGAGGACTCAGCCGATTGCGGATCGCCATCGTAAGCTACTGTAATCTCGGAAAAAATTCTATACCATGCGCCGGCCTTCCGCCAGAAGATGCCGTCCAAAACCCTGCGATCATCTACCCGCGGCGCCCCACAGGGCTTGTTCGGCAACAGCGGCTCGATAATCGACCATTCGAAATCCGTCGGTTCATAGCGGCGCTGGGGCTTGGCAAGCTCCCTCCGTGTTCCCGAAAAAGGGCGGATCTGACCCGCCTAGGTTTGGGAATCCCCTTTATGAGTTCGTGTGCTAATCTAGCGGACCGAAAACCACTGCGCACTTTTCGGTCCGATGCTGCAACCGTCAGATAGAGCGCCACGGCCGATTCTGATTCATAATCCGGCGCTTTAGCGCAATTTCCGCTCAATTGGATGCCGCTTGAGCGTGAGAAATTGGGGTCAAACATGGAATTTGAGACCAAGCGGAACTTACGATTTTGCTAAACCTCTTTTAGGTTCCCAAGCTGCGCTATTCGTCTTTTTTATTGCGTTGCTCCATAATACAGAGCCGGACCTTTGCGACCATTTTCACGCGACACGTCTTCAAACGCGGCAGCAAGCTGTTTCGCGCCGTCGAGTGCCGCATGGTGGTCCATTTTCCGGTCGGTAGCTGCCAGCAGGCTCGCAACCGTATTGTTGCGGCTGGCAACCGGATTGCGCTCATATCCGCCGCGCTGGAAAAAATTCGCCGTCGGCACTTTCTCCCGCATGGCGCTTGGCATGGAAATCATGTCGAAGCCATTGCCGTCGCCGGTCAGATTGAACATCTCCAACTCAGCGGCCGTAAGCGGTTTCGAGATGCCGAGACGTTTGGCGTAGGCTATCGAGTTGACGAGCTTCTGCGTTTGCAGGAGCGGACCGATATCGATATCGAGGATCAGCGCGTGAAGCGCCTGACCTTTCTCGCTTTTCGACGCCTCAACATGAATGGACCAGCGGTAGGGCATACTTCGGGCATATCGCATCATCCGCTTCAAGCGATCGATCTTATAATCGAGTCCATCGCGCTTTTCTCCTTTGGCTGTGTCCGCCCGCTTTTGCAGCTCCAGTATGAAATCATCGCCATGTTTGGAGACAAGGCCGATTGTATTGGCGATGAGAAGCTGGTTATAACCGAGCGCAGTGCTGATAGGCAGCTGCTTCTTGCTATTGAATTCCAGACCTGCCTGTACGTCATAAAGCCCGTTGCCGCCCGCCTCGAAGCCATAAATCCGCACGGCCTGATCCGGCCTGATGCCTGCCGAGAGCGCAGTGCGAGCGTAGGCCTGCTTATAAGCGAACTCGTTAACCGGACGCTCCGGAACGAAACGGAAATGCGTTCTGGCATTGCGGAGGAAATCTGTCACTACCGGCAGGCTGCTGACCCGAGGCTTGTCCGGGGCGTCTGCAACTCGTGGAATGAAGGCTGGGATCGGAGGGCGCGGCGGCCCCGAATATGTAGGCGGCTGATCGAGGACATAGTCGGAAAGAACGATGTTTCCGCCGCTAGCACGTTTTCGTCTCCGCTCCGAGCGCGTTGCCTCTATTACGCTCCAATAGGCTTGCGCTCGTCTCTCAAATGCGGCTCTGTCCGCCAGATACGCTTCCATCTGACGGAGATAGGAGTTGACGGCGCGCCGTTCCTCCGGCTGGGAGAACTGCTTATCGGGCGTCGGCGGAATCTGACGTTCGCTGGCCGACAATTGGCATGGAACGATAAAAAAGACCAAAATTAACGCCAAACGCATGGCATCAGGCCCCCCGTTATCCGAATGTCGCAGTCGCGCGTTCGACCATGTGGATCAGTCCTAAGCTAAATTCCTTACCGATAACATTGCAATCTTTCGTTGTGGCCGCTTTTCGAGCATTTGAGCGGGGGGGGGAGCGTGCACCTCGCATGCAATGCCTTGAGCCCAACCCAACAAGCCACTTCCCATCACATTTTCCGATCTATTCCAGCAAATTATGGCAAAGACTGGATAAAACCGTTAGCGTTGGAAGCTTATGGTTCAATCCGCCAGTAAAAAGAAACGTCTTTAACTTAATGGCAGGGAGGCAGCGATTTTCACCTTCCGTTCACAAGAGATTGATCATGATGAGACGCTTGCAGGGCTTGAACCTCTCGGCAGGCATACGGCGTCTCAATTTTAGTGCCGTAGTCTTTTGGGCCTTAGGAGAGAACTTATGAAACTGTCAATGACATTAAAAGCGGCCGTGTTGTGTCTAGCCGCAGCATCCTTCCTACCGGGGTCAGCCTATGCTTACGACGATGACGACCACCACGGCAGTCGTGGAGATGCGGTCATCGGGATCATCGGAGGAGTGATTTCCAGCGCGATCGAAGCCGAGCGCGCGGAAAAGGAAAGCCGACAGCTGGAGCGCCGCTGCGCCCGCTGGCAAAATCGTTGCGAAAGCGGATCGGAATGGGCTTGCGAAAAATATGAAAATAATTGCGCCGAGTAATCTCCAGCTTGGCGAGTTAGGAAACCTTTCTTGCGCCTAAAGCATCGGACCGAAAAGTGCGAAGCGGTTTTCGGTCCGATGCTGAGTGAAACAGAAAGTGCGCCACGGTCGAATTTGATGAATAGCCCAGCGCTTTAGAACTATCCGCACAAACGGATCCGTCGCATGAGCGTTCCGCAAAAAGAACGCTCATTTTTTATGGCTCTCCCAGCCTTATCCGACATTGATTAACCAGCGAAGCAGGTCGTGCATATCGTCTTTGCGCGCGCCGGCCAAAGCCCTTAAACTCGGGCATGCGCAGTTTTCGAACATTAAAAATGCCAACAGCGCGCAGGGAGGAAACCAGACATGGTTAATGCCGTCATTGTCTCGACGGCCCGCACAGGTATTGGCAAAGCCTTTCGCGGTGCATTCAATATGACGCATGGGGCGGATTTGGGCGGCCATGTGATTGCCCACGCCATTGCGCGGGCGGGCATCGATCCACGCGAGGTTGAGGACGTCGTGCTTGGCTGCGCGCTGCCCGAAGGCGCGACCGGCGGCAACATCGCCCGTCAAGCCGCCATACGCGCTGGACTGCCTGCAACGACTGCCGCTCAAACCGTCAACCGCTTTTGTTCCTCCGGCCTGCAAGCAATCGCCAACGCAGCGCGCAGCATCATGCAAGATGGCGTTCCCGTCGCGGTCGCGGGCGGGCTGGAGTCCATTAGTCTCGTGCAAATGAATTTGAACCAGACATATGCCGAGTCACCCTGGCTTGCGGAGCATAAGCCTGCCATTTACATGCCGATGATCGAGACGGCGGATATTGTCGCCCAGCGCTACGGAGTTACGCGCGAGGCGCAGGACGAATATGCGCTGATGAGCCAGCAAAGAACCGCTCGGGCTCAGGAGGAGGGGTTGTTTGACGACGAAATCGCACCGATGGCCACGATCATGGGCGTGCAGGATAAGCATACGAAGGAAATAGTGCGTCAAGACATCGTCATCGGTAAAGACGAGGGCAACCGGCCGGGAACGACACTGGAGGCGCTTGCAGCGCTCACGCCCGTGCGCGGCGAGGGCTGGTTCATCACTGCGGGAAACGCTAGCCAACTGTCCGACGGCGCGAGCGCTTGCGTGTTGATGTCCGACAAGGAAGCCGCCCGCCGCAGTCTGGCGCCCCTGGGCGTTTATCGCGGTTTCGCCGCCGCTGGCTGTGAGCCGGACGAGATGGGCATCGGTCCGGTTTTCGCCGTGCCGCGTCTCCTGGAGAGGGCTGGTTTGACG
>CAYVJO010000161.1:4866-6513 GCA_964451735.1 uncultured Hyphomicrobiaceae bacterium
TGGGAGTTGAACGAAGCGTTCGCGAGCCAGGTTATCTATTGTCGTGACCGGCTTGGCATTCCGCAGGATAGGTTGAATGTCAATGGTGGCGCGATTTCCATCGGGCATCCTTATGGCATGTCAGGCGCGCGCATGACCGGCCACGCGCTCATAGAGGGGAAGAGACGCGGCGTTCGGTATGCGGTCGTGACCATGTGCATAGGGGGTGGGCAGGGCGCCGCGGGACTGTTCGAGATCGCTTGATACGTCCAGCTCAAATGAGCTTGCGTGATCAATTGGCAAAATCCGGTAAGCGGCCGCTGTTTTTGGAATTAACCAAATTTAGACAAGTTCGATGCTTTATTTTCATTATCCTTTCGGCCGCGGCATCATCGTTGGTGCGTCAGGCAAGCAAAATAGAGCTATCGGGGGTTGGCTTTGTCTTACGCGCAAGCTTCATATTACACTGCGTCGTTCCCGGCGGATGGACCGGAGACCTATCTCCTCATTCTGGCAATCTTTGCGCTTTTCGTCGTGGCCATTGTCTGGCTGGTAGGGGGTTTCGAGCCATGCCCGAAAAATCCGTTCCCTAAAGACGGTCTCAAGGGCGATATCGAGAATTTCTTCGCGCAACCGATCGCTAACGCCACGAATGGACGGGTCGTCGCAGCTTCCGAGATCGAAGCCGTTCGCAAAAGCGTCATCAACAAGCTGAAAAGTGAAGGTGTTATTTCCTGACCACTCGCCAAAGCATGGTCGGCACGCACGCGACTTGGAGCGTGATGTAACGTCGTTAATATATCTGGCTCAATTAACATTAATTTTGAATAAAACTTCGCATCGAATGCAACTTTCTGAATAATAAAGCAAGATTTGCAGAGTGTGGCCTCATGGAAGCATCCGCGGCAGCACATCTTGAATCGGAGAGCGGCATTGTTACAGAAATCCGACTCCTATTATTATTCGCCGCCCTACGCGATTGGCGATGCGCTGCTTTGGCTTGCCGTTCTGACTTTGATTTTTGTCGGTATTTTTGCAATCGTCCGCTGGGTCGTGAATTTTAAACCGGCCAAGAAAAAAGACGAAAAAACCGTCCGGGATGAAATCAAAAAGATCTTCAAAGAGCTCAAAGAAAACGCCGCACAATTCAAGCGGGATGAACTGATTCCCTCGCTGCTTGCGGCCGAGGAGAAAGTGACGGCGGTGCTGGAAAAGAAAGGCTTGCTCGACAAGACTTAAAATTCATCATCCACAGTAATCCCTCCCCTGTTCCCCTCAATCGACTTATAGCGTAATCCGCAAAAGTAGAAACCGGTTTTGCGAAAAGATTACGCCAAAACAAATAGCTAGAGCCCCGTTCTGGGGGCATCAGAACCGATCAGGCTCCAGCCGCAGGTCAAGCTGATTTGCAGCATGTGCATAAAATGACGTAAGGTTGAAGGCGATGGAGCAGGCACACCCATTTCGCACCGATCATGAGTCCGAATTTGGCAGGTGGACGTTGCTGCGCGCTTCGCCACCCCGATGGCTTAGGCCGTACATAAGAGAGATCCTAGGCTATTCGGAAGAAACCGCCACGCCAGTGCTTCGCAAGGAGCTTCCTTCGTGCGTGGTACCTATGATCCTGGTTTTAGGGAATGGGTTCAGTCTGCACGACATCAGTCGCCC
>CAYVJO010000161.1:6523-6865 GCA_964451735.1 uncultured Hyphomicrobiaceae bacterium
CAGCTTTGTTGCCGGTTCGCATGAACAACATGCCCTTGTCGGCTCTGCTGGCCATGCTATCTGTATGCAGGTCGATTTCACCCCACTTGGCGCGAGGCGACTCCTGAAGATCGATCTTGAGGAGTTGGCCGGTCGCGTGGTCGATCTCGATGACGTGATCGGGGCCTTCACCCTTCATATCGAAGACCTTTTGCGTGACGCCAACAACTGGGAGGCCCGTTTCAGCATTCTTATACGCGCCTTGGCCGAACGCATCATTCAAGGAGCCGATAACAACCCGATCGTAGTGGCCGCCTTGACCGCCATCGAAGAAAGCCGGGGGCAGGTGCGGATAGGGACTTT
>CAYVJO010000162.1:0-1118 GCA_964451735.1 uncultured Hyphomicrobiaceae bacterium
ATAGGTGGGCGACATCATCTCGGAATGGTGAGCGCGTTCAGCCCGGAATCAGCAGTCAAGAGTCTTCTCCTTCATTCGGCTACTTCGAGCAGGATAATCGGTTGCATTTGCAGGCGTATCCCTAGCGAGTCTTGGTTCTGTCTTAGGCCGTTCCTGCATGTGTTGCCAAAGCGGGATGAAATCCGCAGCATTCTTGCGCTAAACTTTAAGTGGGCGCATCTGGGAAGCTGGGATTATGAAAAACTCTGTGATATTGCAGGATTTAGTTGGTCGGGGCGGCAAGATTCGAACTTGCGACCCTCTGGTCCCAAACCAGATGCGCTACCAAGCTGCGCTACGCCCCGAACCTAGCGCAATGAACATTCGACTGAACGAACTGCGCTAAACTGTTATGCTTCATCAACATGACGACATTTCATTGTTTTGATTTGATGTCAGACAATCTGGACTACGCGCATTTCACTCTTTTCGCACGCAAAGGCAAGCCAAAATCGCGATAACGCGGTGAGGCGACGTTAGATCGTTTCGCCCCGCCCCTGTCCTAGAAGCCTCATACGCGCTTCCATCCCGCGGAGAATCACGGTCAACACGCCCGACAGGATAAGATAAAGCACAACGGCGTAAAGAAAAATCTCAAGACTATAACTTCGGGCAAAAATCGTGCGCGTCTGGCCCATGAGATCGAGCACTGTGATTGTGGAGACAAGCGCGCTGCCCTTCAGAAGCAGGATGACCTCGTTGCTATAGGCCGGCCAAGAAATTCTAAGCGCTTGAGGCAATATGATCCGCTGCATCATTGTCCACCAGCTCATGCCAGTCGCGATAGCTGCCTCGATCTGGCCTTTCGGCACGTTGACGATCCCTCCGCGAAAGATTTCGGCGGCATAGGCCGAAGTGTTGATG
Organism: uncultured Hyphomicrobiaceae bacterium; assembly: GCA_964451735.1. GTDB lineage: Bacteria > Pseudomonadota > Alphaproteobacteria > Rhizobiales > Rhodomicrobiaceae > JAHQVI01. Next base: position 904 of record CAYVJO010000162.1, read on the forward strand.
GTCAGAACGATCAGCCCCACCGAATAGGCATCCCGGAAAAGGGGCCAGAAAATGCCGAGCCAGGCTTCTCCAAGCGCGCCGAAGCCGTAATAGAAAACCCAGAGCTGCACGAGCAGAGGCGTGCCGCGGAAAATGTAAATATAAGTATAGGCGAGGACGGATAGGACGGCGATGCTCGACGTGCGCGCAAGAGCAAAACCGACCGCCAGCACGAA
>CAYVJO010000162.1:1128-2186 GCA_964451735.1 uncultured Hyphomicrobiaceae bacterium
TACCCATGAGCGACGAAAGAATGAGCAGCTCGGCGCTGACTAGAAAGCCGTCAATAAAACGTGGGCAGGAGCTGGAGAAAAGAACGGGAGCAAAGGGATTTACAGCCGCGCAAACCGCATCCGCGATCCACAGTTTAACGCCGGAATAGGCTTCTGCTGCCGCGCTCATGACGACACCCTCGCAATGCCGCGCTGAGACCGCTTCTCAAGCCGCTCTCGGACGATGTCCGACAACCCGCTCAGCATGAGATACAATGCTCCAGCCGCGAGATAGAAGGTCAGCGGCGCGCGGGTCGTCTCGCTGGCGATCTTAGCCTGGCGCAGGAGATCGTCCACCGCGATCACCGCGGCCAGCGAGGTGTCCTTCAGGAGCACCATCCAGAGATTGCCAAGCCCCGGTATGGCGAAGCGCCACATCTGCGGTAACCTGATCCGCAGAAAAACTTGCGTCTTGGACATACCGCAAGCGATGCCTGCCTCGATCTGTCCGCGTGGAACCGCCAGATATGCGCCCCGGAATACTTCGGCCGCATAAGCGGCGAAAATTGCCGACAAGCCGATGACAGCGGCAAGGAAACGCGGCATATCGAACCTCGCATCGATACCGACCAGCGTCAGCGCCGACTGGATCGCCTGCTCACTGCCGTAATAAAAGAGCAGCAGAATGAGAAATTCCGGCGTTGCACGTATGAAGGCCGTGTAGAGCTCGCCAACACTTCTGAGGATCAGCCAGTTCGAAAGTTTGGCTCCGGCGAGCGCCATGCCGAGCGCAAGCCCGAGAAAAAGGGAGCAAAAGGCAAGCTGAAGTGTGACTAGACAGCCCGCCAGCAATTCATCCCCCCAGCCGTTATCGCCGAATTTCAAAAGCTCCAAAGTGCCTAGTTCGAAGCTCATCCTGTCAGTGACCGCCAGGGCTAATCGTGTGTAATCATGGCATACAGAAGCGCGATATCATTTCCGCCTCGATGTTGCTGCTCGAAGAAGGTCAGCCGGTTTCCGAACGGATCGGTCACGGCGGAATCGCGTCCCAATAGATCAATGGAAGGTTGCGGCGGGAC
>CAYVJO010000162.1:2196-6813 GCA_964451735.1 uncultured Hyphomicrobiaceae bacterium
TGGCCCCGCTCAATAAATGTCGAATGGGAAATATTTCGCATTGATCTCGGCATATTTGCCGTTCTCGCGGATCGCCTTAAAGGCAGCGTTAAGCTTCTCGCGCAAGCCGTCCTCGCCTTTTCTGACAGCAATGCCTATGGTGTCGTTAATGTCGATCTTATCGCCAACGAATTCATAGTCGGACTGGCTCTGGAGCCAGTCATAAGCGGGGTAGATATCCGACGCAAGCGCGTCGAGCCGTCCAGCTTCCAGGTCGCTATACGCCGCTGTTTGCGTGTCATAGAGCTTAACGCTGGCGTTACTGCCGAGTTTATCCTCCGCCCACTGAGCGGCAACCGTTGCGCGCTGCGCGCCAACCGTTTTTCCTTTTAAGTCGTCAGGACCAGAGATGCCGCTGCCTTTCTTGGCAACAAGTCTCAGATAGTTCGAATAATAACGGTCTGTGAAATCAACTTTCTCCTTGCGCTCGTCGGTAATCGACATGGAAGCGACGATAGCGTCATACTTTTTTGCAACCAAACCCGGAATGATACCGTCCCAGTCCTGCGCGATGATTTCGCATTTAGCCTTAATTTGTTCGCAGAGCGCATTTGCTATCTCGACATCGAAACCGATCAACGCGCCGCTTGCGTCCTTGGCGTTGAACGGGGGATATGCGCCTTCCGTTGCGATTTTGATGCTTTCCTCGGCCTTGGCGGTTGGTACAAACATTCCGCTTGCCGTGACAAGGCAGGCGAGTAGCAGAGTTCTTATTATGCGCATATGAGTTCTCCTTCGGTAATCGTATCTAGGCAGGGTATCGTTCGTCGCTGGACTTTCACTGAATGACGCTGGACAGGAATTTCTGGCAGGCTTGGGTCCTAGGAGCGCGAAACAGCTCTGCAGGCGGGCCTTGCTCGGCAATCCGTCCCTCATGTAGGAAGATAACCTTATTTGAGACTTCGCGCACGAAGCTCATTTCATGACTGACGACGACCATCGTCCGGCCTTCCTCGGCGAGATCGCGCATAACCTTAAGCACCTCCCCAACCAGCTCTGGATCAAGCGCTGAGGTCGGTTCATCGAAAAGCAGAACCTTGGGCTCCATGGCCAGTGCCCGCGCAATAGCAGCGCGTTGCTGCTGGCCCCCGGATAGTTGCGAGGGATAGGCTGCGCATTTATCGGCGATGCCTACGCGGTCCAGCAGACTGCGCGCCTTTTCCCGTGTTTGCGTCTTGTCCGCGCCAAGCACGTGTATCGGCGCTTCCATGACGTTTTCAAGGATAGTCTTGTGGGACCAGAGGTTAAAGTCTTGAAATACCATGGCGAGGCGGGCGCGCATAAGTCGCACGGCTTTTTTATCAATAACCCGTCGAGGCGGCTTATTGGCATCCGACAATGGCAGCCTGCTACCATCGATCCAGATATCGCCGCTGTCTGGGATTGTCAAAAGATTGATACAACGCAATAACGTGCTTTTACCTGATCCCGACGAACCGATCAGCGATACGACTTCATGCTGAGCCGCTTCTATCGAAACGCCTTTAAGAACTTCCAGCGGGCCGAAACGTTTATATAGCGTCTGAACGCTCAGATACGACTTTACCGGATCGGGGGATGAGATGAACTCATCTTTGGGACCCATAATCGCTTTCTCTACTCGATCGATGTTGATGCAAATGGAATAGAACATGACGCTAGCGTCATTTCACCACCTCTCGCAAGCCTTTTGAATGATATGAGAATTAGCAGTCGTCAATCGGCCAGTCTTGGAGACAACCCAAGCATAACCAGCCGGGTGGCAAGAAGCCACATGATCGCGGCAACACACATGTCGAAAATCTGCCAGGCACGCGGCTTGCGGAATAGTGGAGCGAGCAAACCTCCGCCATACCCCAACGCAAAAAACCAGATGAAACTGGCTGAAATCACGCCTAACACAAACCAACTCTGCAAACTGGACGGATAGCTTGCCGAGATGCCACCGACGAGAACAACCATGTCGAGATAAACATGCGGATTTAGCAAAGTTACAGCCGCAACCGAAACCATCGTCTGTGTCAAGCCGGGCGCTGCGCGCGCGCTATCCACCACCAAGGCCGCAGGGACAATTGCACGATGGATTGCTTTAGCACCATACCAGTATAAAAATGCGGCTCCACCAAGGGCAATGAAACGAAGCGCCACTGGCTCGTTCTGAACAGCGGCACCCAAGCCAACAGCACCTATCATGGCCAGAATCGCATCGCACAATGCACAGAATAATACGACTGGCAGTACGTACCGCCCACAAAGCGCCTGGCGCAGAACGAAAACATTCTGCGCGCCTATCGCGATGATAAGGCTTCCACCAAGACCAAATCCTTGCGCTGCTGTCAGGAGTTCCTGATACACACAATACCTCTCAAGCAGTCGCGCTATTTGCAAGGTTGTAAATGCGGCAGATAATGATTTGGCTATATAAGAAAAACACGAGCTGAGACAGAAAATTACAAATTTGAGTGTAGGATAATCTGCCATTCATGTCTGGTATTGGTAATCTCTCGCACTATATCCCTCGTTGATATCATTCATAACGAATGAACCATTCGGATCTTTCAATTCGTCATGATCACATTTGCCAAATGTATTTATTCAAGACGTTCCGTGAGCGTGATTGCCGAATATGATTAATTCCTTTGAAGTTAAGAATGATTTGTTGTGCTTGTTGAATTCGACATGGGATCACACTTGCGGCCAAGTTCGATTTCTAAGGTTATATTCAATAAACTCTGCCGGTGACTAATGCTGGGCCGTTGGTTCATATGAAGCAAGATATTGATGTAAGTATGGATATTTCAGGGGGATACGAACATTTCAGTCGAAACACCGGGATCGATGACACAACGAGACATTTCTTATTGAACCGGCGCGCCAGAAACGCGTTTGTAGGATACAGCAGAACCACGACCTTTCATAACGGCGCACACGCGTGTACAGGCAATGGATAAACAAATTCCATATTGGAAGCAGTCAATTCTCATTCTCGTCTTATGCGGCCTCAGCTATGGCATTTGGCACCAGCGGGAAGCAATCGCGCAACTCACTGGCATTTCCCTTGGTAAGGAACCGCAAGCCCAACAGGAGCGCCGACGGGGTGCGGGCGGCGAGGCTGTACCCGTCATTGTCGAGGCAGTAACAATGACCAAGGCCATCGACGAGGTACAATCGGTTGGCAGCGGGCTGGCGGAACGCTCCATTACCCTCTACCCGAAAGTTTCCGGTATCGTCGCCGAGATCGATTTTCAGGCTGGGGCGCGCGTCAAGGCAGGCGACGTGATCCTCAAGCTTGACGATGCGCAAACGCGTATAGCCGTTAGCATAGTCGAGACGAGACTGGCTGACGCTCGCCGGACGCTGGAGCGCAATATCGCCCTTCTCCCCAGAAACGCCGTGGCTCAATCGACCGTAGATGCTTCCCGTACCGCTGTCGAAACAGCGGAATTTGAACTTGAGCAAGCCAGGGAAGCTCTCGCGGACCGGACGATCCGAGCGCCTTTCGATGGCGTGCTCGGCATCCCGCAAATCGAACTCGGCGACCGGATATCCGAGACGACCGCTATCGCCACGCTCGATGACCGAAGCCGCATCATCGTCGAATTCGAGACCCCTGAAGTCTATATGAAACAGGTCCGTATGGGCCTGCCGATCAAAGCTCAGAGCGTCAGTTTCCCAGGCCAGACATTCTCGGGTGTTATATCCGAAATTGATAGCCGCGTGGATACAGGAACGCGCTCAGTGCGTTTGCGTGCGGCGCTTGAAAATCCCGACGATCTACTGCGCGGCGGCATGTCCTTCAATGTTTCGCTGACACTGGAAGGCGGCGTGTATCCCTCCATTGCCGAGTTAGCGTTACTCTGGGAACGCGAAGGAGCCTATGTATGGCGCGTGACGCAAGGCACAGCAAACCGCGTACCTGTCTCCGTGGTCAAGCGCGTTCCGGGACGCGTTCTCGTTGACGGCGCACTGGTGGAGGGACAGCTCGTCGTAGTCGAGGGTACGCAGCGTCTGCGCCCTGGTCGTCAGGTCAGCTTCCAGGAGCCAGTTGCGGAGACCGCCGGAAAGGCAGCGCTGTGAAAGACGAAACCGCAAACGATCTTCCCGGTCTGAGTGTCAGGCGGCCCTATCTGGCGGTGGTTCTCAATCTGCTGATTGTCATCGCCGGGTTTAGCGCATTAATCGGGATCGAAATTCGTGAGTTGCCAAATGTGGACCGTCCCATCGTCACCGTGCGGGCCAACTATCCCGGCGCCTCGCCGGAGACAATCGACGCTGAGGTGACAAGCGTGCTCGAACGCGCCGTCGCGCGCGTAAATGGCGTGCAGTCGGTCGCTTCATCGAGCGAGGAAAACAATCTTCGCATACGGGCGGAATTCAGCCCCTCGGCCGATTTGATCGACGCTGCAAATGATGTCCGTGAAGCCGTAGCCCGCGCCGAGCGCAGCCTTCCTGAAGGCGTGGAGCAGCTTACCGTCATCAAAGCCGATGACGACGCGCGCCCGGTTCTACGGCTTGCCGTTACAAGCGGCTCGCTCGCCATAGAGGATGTCACGCGCCTTATCCAGGATGAGATCGTTCCGGATTTGACCTCCGTGGAGG
>CAYVJO010000163.1:0-1181 GCA_964451735.1 uncultured Hyphomicrobiaceae bacterium
GTATGACACAGCCGACCCCCCGCCGGGTCTGGATGGCCCTGAACGATAACAATTTTCCTTGGCATGGGTCGCTCTTAAAAATTGCGTTCCATTGTTTACAACGCTCGCGGCAGAACGCATTGATTGCTGTCAACACCTTTAAACTCAAAAAGTTGCGCAATACTGCGACCAATCAATCAGAACGATAATTTACTTCACGAAACAACTCTGCTTATCGCGAACATAAAATTTTAAATAAACAGCAATTATTTTAATTTAAAAAAATATAATATTGGAAATTTCATGTATTTAACTACGTCAAAATACTGCCATACTCAACAAAGATAACAACATAGAATTTGTATTATGTTTAGTTGGTAGCTGCTGACAAATTGCATTGGGGTGAATGAAGATGGCCAGGGTTTCAAGCGAGGCTCGCAAGACGCTTCCAGTTTCATCGAGTCATGATGCGGATGCATCGGAGCAGATGAACGCTGCCATCCAGAAAGCCAAAGCTGCGGAAAAGATCAAGACCGATGGGTCCGCCTCCGAGGGTAAAAATGGCGCAGGCGGGACCCTGCTAGCAGACGCTTCGTGGGATAAGGTCCAAGACGGCGATCAAGTCTCTGTTCCCAAACTCAACATTGAAGCTGAAGAACAGGTTGACGGCGTCCGCTATGTGGCGGGCCGCAACGGCAGCAATCAGTATGAAACATACGCAATCAGCGCCGATGGCAAACATATCGCCCAGACTTACGAGCCACAGGCTAAGACGGCAATCGAGGCGTTGGCGAACGCTAAGGCCGATGTCGCCTCCGGCAAGGCGATCTGGAATAGGCTTGGCGCGTCTGTCGAACGGACTGAGCCAGCAAATGGCAACAATACGGCTGGAACCATACATCCTACCTTCGAAGACGGCAAGATCGTCGAGGTGCGCAAGGCCAGCGAAAGCGCGTTGCCTGAGGCTGTCACACCTGAGCAGCAGGTATGGGCAGAGAATGCGTTCGTTACACTTAAAAATATCGAGCTTGAGGCCAATCAGGCAAACCTAACCGCGCAAAAAGAGCGGTTGGCCCGTGTTACCAATGGCGAAGGCATAGCGTTTCTTGCAAAAGACATAGATTTTGTGACTGTTGCTGGCGGCAGTTCGACGAAACGTACCACGCGTGCCGAATTGATAGAGGATGCGATAAGCAAGGGCT
>CAYVJO010000163.1:1191-6804 GCA_964451735.1 uncultured Hyphomicrobiaceae bacterium
TCCGAGTAGTAGGCGATTATGACGGAAGCGACAGTAATGCCATGCTGGATTACATTGTCCTGCCGCAAACGGAGGATGGCGGGCAGGCAGCTTACCAATATGCAAAACGTATGGGAGTCAACCTGGACGTGCTTATCGGCCCTCAAACGCCATTACCTGCCTTCCTGAATGGAGCAAAAAAAGCTTACGACGCTGATGTAGCGCTTGGAAATATCGCGAACGTTCAGCACGCAATTGGTATCCTAGGTGCTTTTGCAGGTCTCGCGAACCCCCCGAAATATACCCCTAATATTTCTGCCGGAACGCCTCCGATCGTGACCAGCGGAATGCCTTCCATATCGCAGGGGCAAGAAAAAGCACCTATTCAGCTAATGTACAATCCTGCAACCGGCGCATACGAGCGCCCCAGGAATGGTCTTACGTTGCCTGGGATCGGAATGCCTATCACCCAGACACAGTTAAATAAGCCCGGTCAAATCATTGGCCAGGTATCAGGAGCGCAAACTCCTCCAAATGCAGCTACAGGGCTTACAACACCGTCTGTAATCACGCCAAACGGAAATGCTACCGCTTCTTCCAGACTTGGTGATCTTGACGAGCTCAAGCGCATTGGCGAGGCGACCTGGGAGAAAAGCGTCGCCGAGATGCTCAACAAACCAGGTGTGTACAATATCGAACCGATTTCCTCGGGACGTTCAAGCGAGTTTGAGGAACAGCTTCGGGAAGTGACATTCAATCGCTACCGCGACTTTGGCTTCCAGAAGGAATTCCCTGTCACGAGCGAATTGTTCAGACTTTACGATGTAAAGGAAACGGATGTCCTTAACGCAATGCAGAATGGAAATCTGACGTCTGCCGAATCTCTTGTACAGATGGGCGTTGTCGACTCCCCGCCGCCACCGTCAGGTGATCCTTATGTGAACCGCTTCGTAACCCATCCAACGGCCTATCGCACGAACAGCCGTTACAACGACTACACCAACGCTCTTGCGCCGTTCGTAGAAAATTTGATCAACCGTGGTGTAAGATCCGAAAACGTCGCGAAGTTTATCGCCGAGCAACGGCGCCAATATGAGGCCATCACCAATCCGCTTGGCGTGCGCGAATTCGAATTCAACACGATGTTCAATAGCACAAGCGTCAACCCGACAGTATTCGTGACAGAAGTTGCACTCGCTGGCGGAAACCATCCCAATTATACCAAAGCAGTCTACGATGTTTTGGATAAGCTGGAACGGCATCCTGAGGTGACGGTTCTACAAACAGACGGTAATATCGCGACTTGGAATAATTTGCGCAGAATTGTGGAAGCCGAAGATATGGCGCCGGAAAACTGGTCCGCAAACCCATACAGGCGGGACATTTCAACTGAGACTGTCACGCCTGAACTTGTCAACCAGCTAAGAGACCGTGCGTTCAAGGGCAGCTCGACGGAGTCGGTCCTCGATGGGCGGATTTTGCGAATCCCGATTGAAACCGCATATGGCGTTGGAGGAGCGGTTTACATCTTCGAAACGGTAAAGAGAGTAAGGCAGGAGCGTGTTGGAAACGTTTTTCGTCGTGTGCCAATTCCACCGGAATACACAATCGAAGTGATCCTCGATCAAGGAACAGCCATGTTTGCAGGCCAAGACTCGCGTGTAAATTTCAATCGCGAAAGTACGTCTTTAAAGCTCTATCGCGATCTGGACTCGCTTATCAAAACGGCAAACGGTTCGCCAAGCCAGCAGCAATTCAGACAGCTTGCCGGTCTTTGGCACGACCTTAGCGCAACATCGGGCGGGTGGATCGGCGGCGGCGCTGGCGTAAATCACCTTGTCATAGCGGCAGCCTGGAAAAAGCTGACCGGTGCGCCGATGCCTGGCCTTAAGGAGCCCGCCGACCTTACCGCGACCATGAAATTAACGCGGCAAGAATTCATCGATCACTTCATGGAAGGTGGGTTGTTCCGAAACGGGGATCAGGTTTTCCGCGATATCGAACGACGCCGTTAACCGCCGAAATCGCAATCACGAGCGCCATGGCTGGGCGATTTCGAAGGCGACGTACAGCTTGAGATGATATAGGCCAATCGCATGGATTGGCGAAACATTGAACAAGACAAGCAGGATCATAACGTGCAGGCGCAGTCCCCGGCTGTACCGACTGACATGGGCGCCCGGCGCAGTAAGTTTGAAACAACGCTTGCCAAGGTGCCAAACTCGGCCTTGACGGCCGATGACCTCGCCATGCGGGTCTTATTCATCGCCGGCTTTTCCGCCCTTTACTGGATGATTTCAGACATTCTGCCTAGCTTGTGGAAAGCTTCGAGCTTCGGAGCAGACTCGAATCTCTATCTCAGCCTCGCCCAAGGCCAGCCACAAGATCACGTCCTGCGATATCATCCGTTGACAGTCGTCCTGGCGCTAGGCTGGATGGAGATCCATAAGGCGCTATCCTTGTCTCTTTCACCGGGGCAATGGCTGAATGGGCTTTTCGCGCTTACAGGCGCTTTGGGCGTGTGGGCCGCGATATCGGCTTTCGCCGCCATCATCGAGAGACATCACGCCTTGCTCTGGGGCCTCGTCTACGCCGTTTCCCTAGGCGTATGGTATTCCTCCGCCATCCCCGAGTCCAAGATCCTGAGCTGCAGTTTGTCTGCCGTCTATATCGCGGCCTATATGCATTTCCGCGATCGCATGACGGGGCCGCGCGTCCTCCTCTTGACCGTGATCATGGCGATGGCCTGTCTCAACGAAATCGTGGCTGCCTTCATGGCCGCGATACCGTTTCTGGATATTGCTATCCGCGACGGTCTCGTATGGAAACGTTTCCGCTGGGTCGTGATACACGCTCTTCCGGCGCCCGCGACCTTGATATTTCTGGAGACCGTGGTCAAAAAATTCGTGACGGGAGACGGCACCCTGGCGGTCGAGGCGAGCCACTGGGAGCTTTTTCTCACCTATGTCGCGTTGAACGATCACAGCTTTTCGAGCCTTTATGGCTTTATTCTAAACTGGTTCGTTTTCAGCCTTGCCGCACCGACGCAATACGCCGTCGCGTCAGTGCCGCTCTGGCCGGAGTATAATGGCTATTTCGAGACGTCCATCCTGAATTACGGTCGTCACCCCATATCGGCTCTGTTCATCGTCATTTTGAGCCTGATTTCGGTATCGGCCGTTTTGGCTTTGCGAGCCGGGCTGCCACGTGCGACATTGGGCCTTCTCGCGGGTCTTCTGGCTTATTCCCTTGCTCGCGGCTTTGTGTTCTTCCTGTTCATCCCGCCCGAGGCGCTGCTTTATGCTCCCTCCGTGGCGCTACCGCATTTGCTGATCCTTGCGATCTTATTCGCCCATTCCCCGTTCCGCGCGAAAACGGCTGCGATTTCAGCACTGGCGCTGTCAGCCTTTATCGTTAACCTGCGATTCATGACGACATGACAGTTCCTTACTTCGTGATGTGATGTAAAGCTGTTGATCGCATAGCTGTTTCGAACGAGAGCCTGATCTGGTCTGATGGACACAGGACGGGGCTCTAACGTTTTGTTTTGAAGTAATCTTTTCGCAAAACCTGCTTCCACTTTTGCGGATTACGCTCTACCGCCGTTTCGTGCTATAAGCTGGTTATGAGTTCAGTATGTTGCCGCACGAAGAGTTCTGTTTGTACCGAAGTCTAGGAAGACATCATGCCGCACCCCGCTTCTCAGCATAGCCGTCCGAACGTGACAGCTTACGATCCCATCTGGAACACGGTGCGTATTGAGGCGGAAGAAATCGCGCGGCGCGAGCCGGCCTTGGCCAGTTTCATTTTTGCCAATGTGCTCAACCATGACAGGCTTGAGCACGCGATCTGCCACCGCCTTGCCCAGCGGCTGGACCATGACGATGTAAACGCCGATATCATAAGGCAGACCTTCGGTCGCGTATTATGCGAGGCACCGACCATCACAGAGGCTTTTCGCGCTGACCTTGCCGCTATCGCGGACCGTGATCCCGCATGCAGGAGGCAGATCGATCCCTTGCTATATTTCAAGGGATTTCATGCACTTGAGACGTATCGTTTCGCTCATTGGCTCTTCACACATGGCGAGAAGGATTTCGCGCTTTATCTGCAAAGCCAGTCGTCGCGCGTTTTCGGCGTCGATATTCACCCCGCCGCGCAAATCGGGCGAGGAATCATGCTCGATCATGCGACCGGAATCGTAATCGGGGAAACCGCATCTGTCGGCGATATGAGCTCGCTTTTGCACTCCGTGACGCTTGGTGGAAGCGGAAAGCAAAGCGGGGACCGTCATCCCAAGGTTGGACGCTGTGTCATGATCGGTGCGGGTGCGAAGATATTAGGGAATATTACTATAGGAGACTGCGCAAGGGTTGCGGCGGGAAGCGTGGTGTTGAAAGATGTACCGGCCAAAACCACGGTTGCTGGGGTCCCCGCGCGCGTGGTTGGCGTTGCGGGTTGCCCTGAACCTGGCCGCACGATGGACCAGATGCTCGGTCTTGACGCTGGCGACGCAACGCGCGAAACAAGGCGCTGAAACCATTACCCGGCAGGAGCGACATGACCCGCGAAGAACTAACAAAGATCGAAGCCTATCTCCGCAAGACTTTTCAGACCCAGGCTCTCGACGTCCGGGCGCGCCCGAAAAAGAAAGATTCCGCCGAAGTTTACATTGGCGACGAATTCATCGGCGTTCTTTACCGGGACGACGAGGATGGCGAGGTGTCCTACCAGTTCCAGATGGCGATATTGGAACTCGATCTGGCGTCCTGAAACACGGCTAAAGGCATTCCGATATTTGAGTTATCGAACGACAGACTGTTTGCGTGGCTGGCTGGTTAGGGCTTTCAGATAACTGCCAGCCATGAAGTCCATATGGGCCTGTCGAACAGCCAAGAGATACGATCCATGCCAATTTATCGTCTCGACGGGATCGCGCCCGAATTTCCTCCCGATGGAGACTATTGGGTAGCTCCGGACGCAATACTCATTGGGCAGGTACGACTTGGACGCAAAGCAAGCGTCTGGTTCGGCGCGGTGCTCCGGGGCGATAATGAGCTGATCCATATCGGCGAAGGCAGTAATGTACAGGATCACAGCGTTATGCACACCGATCTTGGCTTTCCGCTGACAGTGGCTTCCGGGTGCACCATAGGGCACGGGGCGATCCTGCATGGGTGTACGATTGACGAAAACAGCCTTATCGGAATGGGCGCAACCATTCTCAACGGCGCGCGGATCGGCCGAGGCTGTATCGTCGGCGCTCATGCCCTTGTACCGGAGGGCAAATCAATCCCGGACGGGTCGCTCGCTATCGGCGCGCCTTGCCGAATTGTTCGCGAGTTGCGGTCGGAAGAATATGCGATGCTGGAGGCCTCGGCGCTTAGCTATCAAAGAAATTGGCGGCGGTTTTCGGCTGGCCTCGTGCCGGCTCCGTGATAGTGGCGCGCGTTAAACATCCCGTTGATCCAAGTTACTTGGAATACCAATGTCATGAGCTATGCATGACATGTGAGCATGGCGGCATGATGAGGCGGCGAGCCGGCACTGGGGGGAAGTGCCGGCTCGCCAACGAGCCCGGAGGGGGCAGGATATGAGGGGCGAGGGGGCCGGGCCCGAATTATTTTGACAATC